>CALRJJ020000579.1:0-4021 GCA_943367505.1 Flavobacterium psychrophilum
CACCGAGAATATCGCAAAAGGTTTGAAGCGCCTTGGCGAAGGCGGGGTCGACGTTGTTTTGCTTGATTGCTCTAAAGATGGCGCTGGCAACGATGGTGCTGATAAATTCCGCCAGCTCAGAGCTCAAGACGCTAGTGTGCCGGTCGTTGTAGTGGGCAATAGCAGCAAAGATGATATTGCTGGCCAGGCGATGGGCTCTGGTGCTAGAGAATTTTTAGTGAAAGACGAAGTCGATGCTCGAGTCTTATTGCAGTCAATTCGCCATGCTATGCAGGTGAAGCAGCTCGAAGATCAGTTGCACGAAGCTAATCAGAAGGTTCTTGCTGCTAATCAGCAATTAGATACTATCGCTAACGTTGATGCTGCTACTAAAGCTCTTAGCCGTGCCGGCCTAGAGAAAGCTCTTGAGGCAGAATATGTGCGCGCCCAGCGTGGTGGCTGGAATTTAGTGACGGTCTTGATCGATTGCGATGATTTTGATCGCATCAATCAGCAGTTTGGTCATGCTGTGGGTGACGTTGTTCTCCACGAAATAGCAGACCGTGTCAGGGAGACCGTTAGACCAACCGACCATCTAGCACGACTTGGTGGTGATGAGTTCCTCTTAATTTTGCCTGATACTCGTTTTGCCGAAGGTATGCTGGTTGCTGAAAAAATCCGTTTGGCTGTGGCTGAAAGCCCGCTGCGATTAGCTTCCGAGACCGTTAGAGTAACCGCTAGTTTAGGCGTCTTGGCTCTTCCCTACGAGTTTTGCTCAATAGAAGAAGTACTTTCTTTGGCCAGGTTGGCCGTTCGTGAGTCGAAGATGCTCGGTAAAAACCGCGTCTCTTCCGGCGAGAAGCATAAGCAAGCTGGCGCTGGACAGTCTCCTGATAAAGCTGCACTAGAAGAGTTAACAGAGAAGTTGCGTCGCGGCGACTGCTTCCGTGCCGTATCCATGCCGATTTTTCACCTTAGTGATGAAAAAGTAGTCGCCTACGAAATCTTAAGTCGTGGTCCTGCCGGTGCTTTCGAGATGCCGGATGACCTCTTCCGTGTCTCTGTTGAGCACAACTTGCTCACCATTGTTGACTTGCGTTGTTTGAAAACTTGTCTTTCAGCTTGCCCTGATCCCAAGTTCGATCAAACAGCCAGGTTCCACGTAAACCTCTTCCCATCAACGATCATGGACACTCCCATTGAGCGCTTGATGACTCTTTTCCCTGCCAATAAAACTGATGGCAACTATGTCATAGAAATTAGCGAGCAGCAGTTCATTGGTGACCCAGCCTATCTGCGCGATCACGTTCAAGCGTTGAAAGAGCGGGGCTTATTGGTGGCAGTAGATGACGTTGGCTTTGGTCGCAGCTCCCTAGAGAGCTTGATTATTCTTGAGCCAGACATCGTCAAGATCGATCGCAAGTATGTCTCAGGAATTTCGGAAGAACCGGCCAAGGCTCGTTTGCTCAAGCGGCTAGTGAAAGTTGTTAATTCGCTGGGTGCTGAATTGGTTGCCGAAGGCATTGAGTGCCGAGAAGAGCTCGATTTATTAGTGGAAATGGGTGTGCCATTTGGTCAAGGTTGGCTCTGGGGCAAACCGGCTTAAGACCTATTGTCCGGATTAGTCTAGAAAAGCGGAATCGGCCACTTCGCTTGAAAAGCAACATGATGTTGCTCAAGCTTTGGATGGTGATATGAAAACTGCACTAATTGCAGGAGTAACTGGTCTAACTGGGCACAATCTAGCTGTTCATTTAACAACACTAGCCGACTGGAAGACCTATGGTCTGTCGAGAAAGCTCTCTTCTGTTGCGGGCGTTGATGCTCTAGCCGCCGACCTTCTTGACCTTGAGGCCCTTAAGCAAGCACTTAAAGGCAAGGAGATTAGCCATGTGTTTTTCACGAGCTGGCAGAAAATGGAATCGGAAGAGCGCAATTGCCAAGTAAACGGAGCAATGCTCAAAAATCTATTGGATGCGCTTTCCGGCCGCAGTCTAACTCATGTGGCCTTGGTTACTGGTGGCAAAAATTATTTCGGCTCGTTCTCTGATTCTGGCAAATATTCAGTGGTGACGCCATATCGCGAAGAACAAAAACGTCAGCCTGGATTGAATTTCTATTACACGCAAGAGGATATTTTGTTTGAGCAAGCGAAAGCAAAGGGCTTTTCTTGGAGTGTTCATCGGCCTGACACTGTAATTGGCTACACCGTCGGCAATTTGATGAACATGGGAACGACCCTGGCTGTCTACGCTGCGATTTGCAGAGAAACAGGCCTGCCCTTTTCCTTTCCTGGTTCTCCGACGATCTATAACGGGGTCTGTGACGCTACCGATGCACGCTTGTTGGCCCGTCATTTGACCTGGTCTGCCACAACCGCAAATGATTTGGCTAAGAATCAGGCATTCAATGTAGTCAACGGCGACGTTTTTCGCTGGCGCTGGATGTGGCAGCAACTTGCCGATTATTTTCAGCTTGAGGTTGGGGCTTACCCTGGTCAGGAAAATCCCTTAGAGATTCAAATGCAAGAGATGGGTTCAGTTTGGAAGCGAATAGTGGAAAAGCATGATCTAACTCCCACTGCCCTTGATCACATCGCTTCGTGGTGGCATACCGATTCTGATCTTAGTCGTCCCTTTGAGACTTTCGCCGATATGTCAAAGAGTCGGAAATTGGGATTTCTTGACTATCAAAAGACGAATGATTCATTCTTTGAGTTATTCGATCAGTTAAAAAGAGAACGCTTTATTCCTAATTAGCACTTGGCGTAGAATTACTGGTACTACTGGTAGTGTCGGCTCTGTTCTGGCATTGGGTGTCGGCCAATGAGAAATTTTTGGGGGTCAACACAAATGCCCTTCTTCATGTAGCAAACAAGGCTGGTACGCGAGCCGAGGACATAATTTAGTTTACCCTTCTTGGTTTGTTGGGCCGGTTCGACCACTCCGTTTAATTGCGCTTGAGCTGGTGGGCCCGCATAGGCAATAATTTGCGCTGCTGTTTTACCTCTGGCGAATTTGCAGATTTGCTCTGCCCGCCAAACTTGATAATCAAAGTCTAAATCATCGCTATGACGCTTTGCTTCTATGCAGCGGTCATTGCGGAAGACCAAGCTAACTGGCGCACATTTCTCACCAAAACCGTAGAGCCAGATATCTTCTCCCGGTTTACAAAAGCTCCAGCAGTCTATTTTGCCTCCGCGGAATCTTGGTGCTCCGGCGCAGGCTTCAACTTGCGCTTTAGTCATGCCTTTGGCGACGCTACAAAACTGCTGCGCCGCTTCTTCTTCGGCATTGCCAAAGTAAGTGGTCCAGACGCCGCGATGATTGACGTTGGCCACCCGGGTAAGTGTGCTCAATTCTTTGAAGACCTTGCGGTCGAGCTTTTTGCCTTCCAGGCCATGGCCGGCTCTAGAGTTTAGAACCGGGTGCAAAATTGTGTCTCTGGATAGCGTGCTATCGGGCTTGAAGATTGGCTGCTTTTGGCCGGTTATGTCTCCGTTTAGATTGGCTTGTTCTATAGCTTGCGACCTTGCTTCTGCTGCTTTTGCCTCGGGGTTGCGACCTTCTTTTTTGAGGATTTCCGCCAAGGCATCTAAAGCGTCGGCAACATTAGAGCTGTTAATGCCATAGATTTCTTCTGATAAGGCTAGAAGCCGACGACAATACTGCTCTGCCACGGCGTAATTGCCCAACTTGACATTCAACTGGCGCAGTCGATAGAGATCGCCCTCTTTGTTGTAATAATGTCGCCCCTGAAACTTCTCATCAATCTTAAAGGCGCTTTCCTCTAAGGCCGCGGTGCTTGCGATATCACCCTGGCTTTCTTTCTTCAGAGCTAGTTTTCTCAGGTTCTGGGCCTGTTTCTCTGGTGAAATCTCTTGTCGCGTTTTTAGCGGATTCTCTTCTAGTTTTTGCTGTAGATTTCGCTGTCCATTATCCTTTGCCCAAGCACTGCAACAAGCTGTGGTCAAGATTGCTAGAGCTGTGGTGCATTGCAGCGCCCGTCTTTCTGCCGACCTAACCAATTGACCTGGAGCCAT
>CALRJJ020000580.1:0-4013 GCA_943367505.1 Flavobacterium psychrophilum
AAGCTTGTGTCAGCCGAAACTACCCACGGCTCATCTTCAGCTACTTCACTTTCTGGCAAGTCTTCGCCGACTAGACCAGAGAAGAGGCCTTTGTCGCCAGAAACTCGAGGCGACTACACTGTTGAGCGCATATTTGAGATGCTGGCTGAGAGTCTCGATGGTTACGAGATTCGCGATCCCCAGCTTGATTTGGCTCATCATATCGAGCGGGCGTTTAACACTAAGAAGACTGGAATATTTGAAGCCGGAACCGGTGTTGGCAAGAGTTTTGCTGCGTTAATACCGGCCTTTCTTGCTGGCAAAAAAGTAGTGGTTTCCACTGCCACTATTGCTTTACAAGAGCAATACATGAATAAAGATATTCCAATTCTCAAGGAGATCTTCCCCTTTGAGATTAACGCCGCTTTGCTTAAAGGTCGGGGAAACTATCTGGGCATTCGCCGCTTTCGCGATCATGTTCTTGAACAACACATTGACGATGATTTTGTTGATTGGGTCAATAACACCCAAAATGGCGATGTCTCAGAATTAGATTTTGTACCGCCCTATGATATTTGGGGTGAAATCAACTCTGATTCAGATGATTGTCTACGCAATAAATGCCCGAGCTTCGGTAGTTGTTTTTATTTTGAGGCGCGTAAACGGGCTGAGAAAGCCGATATTCTGGTAGTTAATCATGCCCTGCTTTTGGCTGACGCCGCTTCCGGTGGCAGTATTTTGCCACCCTACCAGCTCTTGATCGTAGATGAGGCCCATCACCTACCTGACATTGCCACCGATGCTTTTAGCCGATCGATCAGCAATCGTGGTATTCGCATTTTGTTGGGCAAGGCCGTGAAGCGCCTCAATCCACCTAATAATCTGATCAATGATATCGAGCATCTTTCGGGTCAGCTCTTTGTTCGACTAAATATGATGGCGCGTTCGGCAAGAATGCGTCTGCGCCAGCCTGTAGAAGGTGCTGTAGAGCTTATTTTTGCCCTTAAGACTTTGCGTGATTGGTTAGAGAATCAAACTTTCGAACATATTCTTGATGTTGATCTCTTGAGAGAGAAAGCTCAACTCAAGGCAAAGAGCATCATTAGCACCATATCTGGTTATTGTGCCTGCCTTGAATTAATTGCCGCTCCCAGTGCTGAATGGGTGATGTGGTTAGAGCGTACAGAAAGACAAGAGGTCAAAATTGAAGTGGTGGCTGCTCCACTAGATCCATCGCATTTCATCTCCGATCTACTCATAAACAAAGGTGGTTTAGAGACTTCGGTATGGATGTCGGCAACACTGGCCACTGCTGGTGATGATCCCTTTGAATTCTTCAAGCGTTCTATTGGTGTTGATCGGTACGTTATTCAAGATCAAGTGCCCAGCCCCTTTGATTTTGAAAATCAGGCCTTGCTCTATCTCCCGCCCAACATGCCAGAACCTAATCATTCTGATTTCTTACAAGCTGCTTTGATTGAAATCGAGCGTATTATCGAATTGACTGAAGGGCGAGCCTTTGTTCTTTTCACTAGCAGGGCCGCGCTCAATAACGCCTATCAAGCTCTGGCTCCACGCATGCCTTACGAATCGCGCAAGCAGGGTGACATGCCCAGACAGAAACTTGTGGAATGGTTCAAAGCTACTCCTCATGCTGTTCTATTTGGCACCTCCAGCTTTTGGGAAGGGGTCAGCATTGATGGTGAGCAACTTAGTTGTGTGATTATTGATCGCATCCCCTTCCAGGTGCCCGATGATCCGGTCTATGAAGCCCGCTGTGAGCAGATGAAAGAAGATACTGACCGCAGTTGGTTTAATGATTTGGCCTTGCCCCATGCCACCATGCGTCTTAAGCAAGGTGTAGGTCGCTTAATCAGAACCAGAAAAGATCGCGGTCTAGTAGCCATTCTCGACTCTCGTTTGACCAAAAAATATTACGGTCGCAAGATCATTGAGTGCTTACCGCCGATGAAACTAATTCGTTCGTTGCCGACTGTAGAGTCGCGTTTGATGGAAGACTTTCTTGATCTTGGCCAAGACTACTCAGGTTAATTGAGTTCGACTTCTTCTTCTGCTTCAGTGGCAGCTTCGCTGGCGCCATCATGGCGTACCAGGCAAAGTGTTATTGGGCAATTGTCTACGATGTAGTGAACAATTGGGTCTTTCTTCATCAAGAAGAATTGGGGGCCACCAACATTGGTGGTGCCGACATAGAGACAATCAGCTTTTAACTCAATGGCTGTTTGGACGATACCACTGGCAACTTCGCCTGATTTGACAATGCCTGAGGCTTTGATTCCTTGTTCTTGCAAATCTTTGACGCATTGGTCTATCTGCAACTGGGCTTTGTCTGTTGGTCTATCTGACGAAATCAATTGGGCAATGACGCCCAGCTTTTCAGGGTCAGGAATAATACGCAGCAAAATAATTTCAGACCCTGTTGCCTTTGCATGGGTCGCTGCCATTTCAATGGTCTTGGCGCTACGTTTTGGAGAGCTAAATGCTACTACCAGTTTCATTGTCTTTTACTATCCTTGATATGCAGCCTAAGCGTGCCAGATTGTTCTAAGTATCATATAGGTAACTGATGCCAATGTAGCTGCTACCGGTAGAGTTAACACCCATGCCAATAAAATTAGCTTCATGGTTTTCGGATTGAGTTTGTCTTTGCCGTGTACTGGAATGGTTCCACCAGCTACCGCTGAACTCAAGGTGTGGGTGGTGCTGATTGGTGCTCCAATATGCGAAGCAATCAAAATGATTACGGCTGTGCTCATTGAAGCGCCAAAGCCCTGGGAGTGGCTGAGTTTTTCTCTACTAATTTTGGTGCCGACTGTACGAATTACTCGCCAGCCACCAATAATGGTTCCCAGTGCAATGGCAAGAGCTGCTGAGCCCATAACCCAGCCAGGTACTTCATTGCTATGGTAGCCATAGCTAGCAAAGTGGGTGGCGAGAATAAGGGTGATTAAGCCCATGGTCTTTTGGCCGTCGTTACTACCATGTGAAAAGCTCACAGAGGCGCTAGAAAAAATGTGCAACCAACGCATTACAGCGTGCTGTTCTGGCGCTTTCTTGGCATCGACTTCGCGCTCTTTTTCTTTAGTTATTTTCAGGGTGATCCAGGTGGTGATGTAGCCAGCGGCGAAGCCTACAAGCGGGGAGATTAAGAGTGCCAGAATTACTTTTTGTAGCTCGTGCCATTCCACACCAGTGCGCCAATCGGCACCGTTGGCTACAGCGGCTGTGATTCCGGCTCCGAACAAACTGCCAATTAAACAGTGGGAGGAACTAACCGGTATGCCATACCACCAGGTAATTAAGTTCCAGACAACTGCTGCAATCAAAACGGCTACCACTATTGGCAGTGTCACCGATGCAGCTGGAATAATTTTAGTAATTACTTGAGCGACGGCAGTGCCGACTAGCAGGGCCCCCATAAAGTTGAGGATGCCGCTCATAACAATCGCCACGCTTGGCTTTAGGGCCTTGGTGTAAATCACCGTCGCGCAGGCATTGGCTGTGTCGTGGAAGCCATTGACAAAGTCAAAGCCGAGAGCAAGTGCAATTGCCAGCACCGCTATAACTGTTTCTAGTTCCATCTAATTCTTCTTTACTGCCGTTCTTAAGGTTGCTAAAAAGTCTTTTCGCTAAATCTATACTTGATAGCGTTGTAGCAGGTCCAGGGTTAAGGGCGAGTTAAAACCAACTGGGTTTTTCTTAAACCTAGTTTAGAAGCTAATTGTCAGGAAGCCTTCAGTAACCGTGGGTAGCCACACTTGCCTCTACTGGTTCAAGTTCACTTGGATCTGCATAGACCCAAAGATCTCCTTGTCTCCACAGTAGTGGATGATGCACGAGATATCTATATACTAGTAGCTGACGAATGATGCGACGAGCTGATGGATTTTGCTCTCCGCGCCTATCGTTAGCAAGTCGCGTGCGCAACTGAATGGCTTCGCGTTTTGTCCAGCAATATGCCGGCCCCGGGTTATTGCCTCTAGAACGACAAAGTATCGCTACTTTGCCCGAGG
>CALRJJ020000581.1:0-4001 GCA_943367505.1 Flavobacterium psychrophilum
GAGGTTTCCAGCCAATGGCAATCAGGCTCACAATGAGCTCATAGACAAAACAGGCAAGTTGGCCTCGCCCCCTAATTTGAAAGTAATCGCAACCTTTGGCTCTTATATCGAGGTTCAGGACCAGTCAGGTAATTGCGGTGTCGTTGATCGCGGATTTAAGTATGTGGTTCAGCCGAAGTATAAGTCCATTTGCGCCCAGACAGCTTACCCCGACACAGTTGATGAAATTGGAATCTGGTACCCGTCAACGACAATGCCGATTTATTATTTTGCAACGCGAGCCGAGGACGGAAAACCAGTGATTTTGTCATCCAAAGGAGATCTAGTCCTAGAGGTTCCGCCCAACCTCATCTTGCATGGGCCAGCATCTATGCCTGTATTTGTTGACGGTGTCTTTGCTTGCAAACGAGGTCTAGGTGTGCCATTAGCTAATGCTACTTTTATAAACTTAAAGGGCGAAATTGTACCTGCACCATATAGCAATTTGTCAGACTCAAAAGATGTTGTGTTTCGACAAATTGCTCCGGGCATTCTTCTGAAAACACTTGAATGCAGCAAAGAGCTTCGCGAAAAAGCAATGTATGGATACCAGCCTGGCTATTTTGCTCCTAAAGACAGAACATTGAGGGAGTATGTCTGCTATGCGCTTAAAGCCGTCGTTGATGATTTTGATAGTGGCAATTACAAAGGCGCGCTCCTTAGGTTGCAGAAGGCCAGCTTAGATGAGAGAAGAGATCCCATCTATCAGCCTGCATTTATTCGCGGATTGTGTTTGCAGGCGATGGGGAAGTTTACAGAAGCGGCCGGTGATTATGCCGTTGTGAATGAGTTTTCCAACGATCAGCTTTTAAAAGATAAGTCTCAAATAGGTTTAGCGTGCTGCTCCAAAAAGCAATCTGCTATCCCGTCAAAAATGCTGACCTTTCCGCCGCGTTGGGAAAGACAAGGTGGGGTTGGTGTTCCGGTTCCTTTTAATGTTCCCATTCGTTATGAGAGCCAGTAAGATAGTCTGGATGAATTAGGACCTTTCTTTTGCAGTACGGTCGGGAAAATAATCCTGCAACGCCTCTACCGGTGGGGCTTTTGGTAAATGGGAAACATAATCAGGCTTATCGGACGTTTTTCATAACTTAATTTGATCACAGCTTGGCCAGTTCTTCTGCCAATTCTGAGGCAAGAGTCCCCTGAACATCTAGAACGAATGTTTCAGCTTCCGTAGCTACACTTCCAGCATTGGCAAAATCGATGATTTTAAAATCCAGTGGCTGACTGCTGTCGTATCCACGACTGAAAGGTGGAAGCGTCGGGCTGTCATTTTGAAATTCTAGAGGAGCAGGCACTACTATTTGGTAGGTAGAGCTTCCGAATCCTACAATTAGTGTCAAATATGGAAAGTTCTTGTTTTCGACCTTCCTCTTCAATAGAAGGACATGAGGTTTAGGAGCGCTTCCGCCAAAGAAAGTTCTATAGCAGGTGCTAAGAAAGGAAGCGTTTTCTGGAGCTATAGAGTGATCGCTTTCCATAAGCCATTTGATTGCCGGAGCGAAATTTGATACTTCTTCTGCTGGCATTAAAGAAATGGCCATTTTTACGAAAGCCTTGAAAACGGCCACTGGAACGTACTTGCGTTTTGGAACGGTGACTAATATTTTACGATGGTCATCGCTAACTGATAAGGTTAAACCGCTGCTGCCCAGTCTAATTTCAGTTACGTCATCTCTTATCTCTATCGAATAGTCACCATCTTTTAAGGACGGAAAACTGTTTTTGTTGGGAACTAGTCCAAATATCCGTTGTGAAAGAGACCAGTTTCCAAAGTGAAATTCTATTCCTGTTCCAAAAAAATGATTGCAGCTATCGCATTCTGTCTTGGAAAACAAGAAATTGTTTCCTATGCTCGCTGGTATGGCATGGGCTTGAGTTTTAAACGTGGCGACCGGCCAGCTTGCTTTACAGAAGCGACAAACTTTGGGACCATTCGTGTCTAGGTCGATTCGTTTGCCATTATCAAATATAAATGAGGCCATCACCTCGTAGTTCTCTTCATAGAACATTTTGTGGAATGCTTGCTCTAGCATTGGATTTATTCGGTCAAGCGTTTCTTGGAGAAAGAAGTCATCATTTAGTTGCTCAAGTTGAGGGTTGTCGGCTGAAAGTCGAATGCTACCACTATTGGTACCAGACAGAATCAACTTAGCACAATAAGTTTCACTTGTTGTTGTATGCTCCAAGCGCACGTGCGAGATAAACGGCGATTGCCATCCCTTCGCCAGTGCCCAGTCTTCTATTGCCTGAATCAAGCGTTCCAATCCCTTAAGGCTGGAAGTGTTCTTAATTGTCGCCATAGTCGAATGCTCGAATTTCAATTCTTTTTGTCTCTCCTACGTCTGGCAGTTACTCGTTTTAAGACTACTGATAACGCCGAAGAACTACTATTAATTGTCATCCTTTCCTTTGTCTTTAATGTGTTCACCAGATTTATTTCAGATTATTAAACTGCCATCATCTCATCCCTTCATATATTCCTGTTCTTCCGGTGCAGGGATACCCGGCTGAATTCTTGTGTGGATTCAATTTAGCATCAAGTTTTGAACGCTTGAACGTCTTGTCGCAGCGGGCGCACCGATAGACATAGGTGGTGCTGGCGCTTTTTATTTTGCCACTAAGTGAGGTGCTTTGTTTGATTGCTGTTTTTGCGACTGGTTGAGGTCCTTCCTGTGTAAGTTCAATGAGATATCTTGGTGAGTAGCCTTGTTGTGTGACTGAAGCTCCCTCTATGCGATCCAGTCGATAGGCGCGGTTTTCTCCTGTTTCACTCTTTACCGCATGCAGTAAAAAGTATCCGGCAGAAGTTTCCCTTAGTGAATATGGTTCGATTCGGCGAACTTTTCCCTCGTAGGTGAGATCCACGCAAAGTTGATTTCCAGCAGCGAAGCGAATTACCTCTAGGAATGGGCGGCTCTTTTTAGGTATTGTGAGTGGCAGAACACGGCTACGGATAGCCTTTTCCCCGGAACCCAGTTTGTACGGTATGCGTTCAGGTGCTTCGGCTCGACTCATTAGCCAGTCGAATACTTCTGGTAGTGCATCCCAGAAGTTTGCCACTGGCGGAAGCACGGGTAACTGATGGGCAAGCATGTCTCGCCAAAGTGCTTCTAGTTGATCTTTGTGGCCAATTAATGCTTCGAAGGTTGGTATGGCTATGGCCTTAAATGCGCATTTTTGTTCGAGTACGTCACGCAGTACTGAGGCCTTGGGGCGATTTTCCACATGTCGATAGAGGTTGACGACGTCATATAGATCGCGAGGTCTTGTTCGCTCTCCGAGGGCTCTCAGTTTCTCTGCGAATGCTTCCTCGTAGGCATAGCAATTGCTCCAGAGCCCTTCTTCGGGTGTGTCGGAGTATGGCTGAAATACCGGGCGGCGAACGCTTGGCATGACTAGCCGTTCGTCTGCTGTGAGATCTAGCTTTATCTTTGGCCATCCGCCGGAGGTGGAAGATACTGGACCGCGATATCCAATTTTGCCTTGGCAAGATAGTTTGCCTCTGGGATTGGTGTATATGTCGACCTTAACCTGGTCAGGGCTCATTGTTAGTCCGGATTCTTGTGAGACCCAGGCAATAACTTCTCGAAGTGCCTGGGTGAGAAAAGTCTCGTTTAGTTGGTTCTCGTCTTTGAGGGTGAAGTCTAAATCTTCTGAGAATCGATAAGTTTCAAAATAGCACTTCTTCAGACATGTCCCGCCCTTAAAGACCCATGAGTCTTTTAGGCTTGGATGGTTGTCGATGCCACCAAGTATCCAGCCAAGCACGTAGTCTTTTTCCACTACGTTTGGCAAAAGGCTTAGTCTAGCGGCGGCTTCGATAATGTCGCGTTTATCAATCATTCCAGGTTTGCACTCCAGCCTGCTGGAATCCACAGACGCCATGCGGTTACTAGTTTATTGCATTTAAGTGAAGGATCAAGCTTGCCGTAGCCGGCGGTCAACCGGAGCTTGCA
>CALRJJ020000582.1:0-3997 GCA_943367505.1 Flavobacterium psychrophilum
GATTTGTTTGCGGTGCAACAACTATTTCGGAGCCGAGGTTTCAACTTGACCGCGAGATAAGGTCGCCCTAGAACCGGTCGGAAAAGACCCGTTGATTGGCGCCCTCATTAACAATAAGTATGCAGTTGAGACCGTGGTTGGTAAGGGCGCCAGTGGCATCGTCTATCGAGCTACCAGACTGCTTATGGGTGGTGCTGTGGCTGTCAAAGTTGTGCACAGCTACCTTGGTGCTGACCCGAAGAGCATGGAGAAATTCTCCCGTGAAGTTAGGGCCTTAGAGCAACTACGGCATCCAAATATCGTAAATTTGTGGGAATCGGGCATCACTGACGATGGGCAGCCTTATCTTGTAATGGACTATTTACAAGGCACACCACTTTCGTCGTTAATCACCACCGACGTACCGCTAGCCCCCTCCCGCATGCTCGAAATCACCCGCCAGGTTTGCAACGGTTTGCAAGAGGCCCATAGTCAGGGCTTCGTTCACCGCGATATTAAGCCCGAAAACATAGTGCTAGATTCAACTAGCGAGCAAGATTTTGTCAAAGTCTGCGATTTTGGTATTGCCTACACCGTCTTTGAAAACGGCATGAATACAATGGCGCGCCCGACCACCGTAGCTGGTTCACCGGCTTATATGAGTCCGGAGCAATGCCGTGGTTTGCCCCTTAATCACCGCACCGATATCTATTCTTTGGCACTGGTCGTTTTTGAAATGGTTACCGGTAAGCGACCCTTCGAAGCTACGACTTCCAAAGAGTTTATGGTTAAGACTGTTAACGAGAAAATGCCCTTAATGTCTACCGTGCGGCCAGATTTAGGCATTCCTGAACCAGTAGATCTCGTTGTAGCCAAGGCTTTGCAGAAAAATCCTAAAGACCGGCATGCGTCTGCCGTTGATTTTGCCAAAGATCTACAGTTAGCTTGTCAGGCGACTGGCTTCACCTTAGTTAAGGGAAATGACCAAAAAAACGATGGAAGGTTGCAAAATCAGTCCCAGCGGGTAAATGAGCGTACAAGGGGTCCGCAATAGGAAAATTGGCCAAAAAAATCTTAGTTTGGTCAGCATAATCTGAGTGAAATCAAGGACAATTGAGCACTGTGCAGCCATAGGCTTCGAGAGGAAGAATAGTTTGAAGGACGACTTGCCAGATTTGACCCCTTACTTGAGTAAGAAAGGCGGCAATAGCCAAGGGAAAGGGGCTGATAATTCAGCCGGTAAAGCCGATATTTCCTCGAAACTTTCAGCACTGGTCAAAAAGACTGGAACTCTCTCGGCTGAGGACTCTGATGCTCTTGTTGACAGCCATGCTTCCGCCGCTGCCCCTGAGAGTGCTCCGCAGTCAGCTAGCCCTTCTACTTCTTCGAGTGTTAATACCGTAGCCAGTTCATCGAGCTGGGAGCAAGTTGATTCATTTTCTTCTACAGCGCGGCTTGAAGCACAAGCCGAGGCCCTAGCGCAAGAGAAGATGTTTGCTCAGGCTGCCGCTGGACTTATCGAAGAATCTGATTATGCTCCTTATGGTGATAATGCGGCTGCTGTAGATCAAGCACCGTCGGTAGTGGCCCAACAAAGTAGCCCAGAATTTAGTCCGCCAAGCAATGCCGAAATTAATAGTGATTCGTCAGGTTCGAGTTCTCAATCTGGAACATCGACATCAGGAACCTTTTCTACTTCCGGTACCTTTACTACTAAGCCGATGGCAAGTCGCCCAGGTGGCCCCGCTCCATCTTTAGATAAGTTCAAGGCGCCTCAGGCCCGGCCGATGAATACTCTTTCGTCGGGCACGCCACCAGTGCTCAAAATTCCTGAAAAAGAAGCTGTTAGACCTCCAGCACCATATACTTTTCACCAGCCTAGCGAAGCTCCGCGTGAAGCTGTAGTGCCAAAGTCAATGCAACTTCCCACTCCCTCAACGCCAACTACTTCAACACCAGGGTCTTCAGCCCAAGCTAAGAGAGCTGCTGAAGTCTCGAAAGATCCACCTCCTTCGTGGCCTGCTCAGCCGACTTCGCCTCCTCGCATCGTTGAGAAGGTCGAGAAGGTCGAGAAGATCGAGAAGAAAGTTGAACCTCAGCCTCAGCCCAGCCCACGGAAACAAATACAGCCAGAGAGCACTGCTGAATTATTGGCTAAAGCATTCGCTGAAGAGGCTAAGGCTCTTGAGCAAAATTCTGACGATATGCTTGAGCCGTTGAGCCCTCTAGAGCAATACAATTTTTCTTCTGAACCCGCAGACCAATTTAACAATGAACAGGTCGCTCAGCCTAGCTCTGACACTGATTCTGATGCAAAAGCCGATGCAAAATATGATTCACCCTACTTCGAGCCTAAGCCTAAGGGCCTGGTTGGCTTTGGCAGTTTGCTTGGTGGTGGAAGCTCTGAACCATCTCCAGCTGATGCCAATAGTGCTGCCTCAGGGCACAGTAATTTAGCTGATTTGATGATTCCCACTGGTGAACATCAGGCGCTGTTTGCCCCTGAGCGTCGCGATCAGGAAGGCGTATCACCATTTGATGAAGTGCATCCCAATACTTTTTCTGATAACTCTGCTAACTACTCAGATGCAACATCGACCCCACCGGAGCCGGTTAGAGTCGATGAAAGGTCAGCCCCTCCGGCTTTCTCTTCTCTGTTTAGCACCGAAATAGTTACCTCTGGGCAAGACTACAGCTTCCAGGGTGCTAAGCCTAGCGAGCCGGTTGGCGACACGCAGCCCCAAAGTAGTGACTTTGGTCAAGCCGAGTCACAAGCGAGTTTCGCCAGTGCTGAGCCTTTTACTGAATCTTTTACTGAGCCTGCAAGTGAGCCTTCTGGTGTGCTATCTCAGTCTGATGCCATTAGTAAACTGCTGGCTGCTGTCAATCAAGAACAGCAAAGTAATATGAGTTCTGATCTAGCTAGTAGTTTCGCTGACCCGTCATTTACCGAAAGTAACTTCGGCGAAGTCGAAGATATGCGCACTGCTGACACTATGTTTGGCAGTGGTGGCTCGAACAAGGGCAGCGCAGAAGAGCTGTCTGCTGCCGATGCCGTATTTGGTGCGGTGCCAGAACTTGCTGCTCCAGTGCTAGAGCCACCATCGCCTGAGCCCGCCAAGGCCCCAGTATCGTCGTCAGCTTTTCCTGAACAGCCGGTTCTGGGAAAAGACTCTCTACCAATTGCTTTTGCCAATGCAGAGAACTTTGAGCAAGAGAGTTTAGAGAGTATCAAAATAGGTATTCGCAAAGCCAAGGCTGAAGAAAAAGCTCGCAAGAAGGCAGAAGAAGAGGCTAAACTTGCCGCTGAGCAATCAGCTGCTGCGGCTAAGGCTGATGAAGTCGCCGTCGAGTCTTATTCAGAACCAATTTCACAACCAGTTTCAGAAGTAGCTGAAGAGCCAGCCAAGCCTGAGTCGCAGTCACCGAAATCGACTGCTAAGCTATCCCTCACTGAGATGATTGAGCTTGCCAATTCGGCCAAGCTTGAACAAGTGCAAGATGGTAAACCTGCTCAGGCTGAAGAGCCTGCTAAGTCAGGCTTGGCGTCGTTGCTGTCTTCTACAAACTTTGATGAGCCCGTTTCTAGAGCTCCTTCTAAACCTGTTGTAGACGAAGAAGATGATGATGGTGATAGTTTGGGCGGAGCGATTTCCGACGCTCTCGACAAATTACTGGCTGCTGGTCAGGAAGAACAGTCACAAGTGGCACAATCAGAATCACAACCACAAGTGGCACCAAGCAGCTCTCCTTCGCAGAACCGTTTAGAGGCCTTCGCTTCTACCTCAAACCAAGTCGAAGTTGAAGCGCCCTTGACCCAAACTCAAGCAAATAAGGTAGATGCTCTTTCGCGCTTACTTGAAGTTGCTAGCAAGGCGCCCAACAAATCACCTGAAGATAAGAGAACTCCGAGCGATTCAGCCTCTAAAATTGCTGCTGAGATCAACAAGCCACCAGGTAGAGTAAGCCGACAGGTCGAAACCATTCAGGCCTCTGATTACAATCAACAGCCCAATCA
>CALRJJ020000583.1:0-3991 GCA_943367505.1 Flavobacterium psychrophilum
TCAACGTTGCTTTCTATGGCTACTTGTTCATTATGATGTATCCGCTGGTTGTTGCTCCCTCTAATATTCAAATTGGTAAGGAGGGTATAAGGCTGCACTGGGTATCATTTCTTGGCCTTCTATCCACGCCCTGGATAAGCTGGAACTCAATTAGTTTGGTCTCAGTGACAGACTTCTCTCGCCATTATTACAAGTCTAAAGCCATTGAATTCAATATAAATAGAGAAGGGCTACCGATTTCATTGCTTTTGCTTCTGCCGCTGCTCAAGCCGTATTTTAGCTTTAGTGCCATCAATCTTTCGCAGCCCCTTAAGCTTAGCTTTGATATTAATGCCATTACCCATGAAGCTGATCTGCCTATACTGCTGCGAACAACCAAAAATATGCTGCCAGTAGAAAATCTCGCTGACGAGGTCTTAGAGCTTGAGGAAGCTAAGGGTCAGACTTTTACTAAGCTTTGGCTAGACAGCCTGCAAGGCGAAGCTGGTGATCGACTGCGCTTAGCCTTGACCCCGCTTGAACAGGGAGACTCAGTTCTGGCTGGTCAGTATGAGATTGTTAGTCGTCTTGCTGCTGGAGGCCAGGCCGTTACTTATTTAGCGCAAACTAAGCCTGTACAAGAAGATTTGCAAGAGCAGTCAGCAGACGATTTGAGTAAAACACGATCGGAAAAAGTGGTCTTAAAAGAATTCGTCTTGCCAGTGCGCGGTGGCATCGAGATTCGCAAGCGTGCCTTAGAGAATGTCGAGCACGAAGCAAAGCTTTTGCAAAAGTTGAACAACGAGCGCATAGTCAAACTAATCGATTGCTTTGTTGATAGCCAGAGAGCCTATTTAGTGCTTGAGTATATTGACGGTCTGTCTTTACGCAAACTGGTTCAAGATGGCGGCGCGGTTAGTGAGAATGAAGCGGTGCGCTTAGGTATCGAGATGTGTCGCGTACTTGAATATCTCCATACTCTTGAGCCTGCCATAATTCACCGTGACTTTACTCCCGAAAATTTACTGCTGCGCTCTACTGGCTCCTTGGCCCTAATCGATTTCAATGTGGCTGAACAACTTGAATCGAAAGAGACTAAAACAATGGTCGGCAAGCATTGTTATGTTTCGCCTGAGCAGTTTCGCGGCAAAGCTACAACCCAGAGTGATATTTATGCCTGTGGCTGTAGCCTTTATTGGCTTCTGATAGGACAAGACCCTGAGCCAATATCTATGTCACAACCTAAGAGCGAACGGCCAGAATTGAGCGACGAGATCAATACAATAGTTGCTTGCGCCACTGCTATTGATGTCAGCAAACGCTTTGCCAGTGCTGCCTTGATGAGGGCTGCACTAGAGAAAATTAGCTAACTGATGCGATACAAGGCAAACAGATCTGCTTTCAGTTCGTAGGCATCTTTGTAGCGATCTGCTGCTTTTTTCGATAATGACTTTAAGATGATTCGCTCAATTTCGCTGGCTGCTTGTGATGGGGCTAAACCCATTGCTGGCGGCACTTCCTGCACATGCTTAGTCATAAGCGCCACCGGATTATTGGCAGCAAAGACCATTCTTGCTGTGAGCATTTCGTACATGACGCATCCTAGTGAATATATATCGGTGCGGTGGTCGACGACTCCGGCCAGGCATTGCTCCGGGCTCATATAAACCGGTGTGCCCACGGCCTCTCCTGTGATGGTGAGAGCCATTGATGCATCGTTGTGCAATTGTTTGGCAATGCCAAAATCGATAATTTTGACAAAGTCTTGCTGGCTATCTTGCTCAATGAGCATAATATTTTGGGGCTTAATATCGCGGTGCATGATGCCGAGATCGTGGGCGTGGGCCAAGCCCGCTGCTACTTGTATAAATATTGGTAGGGCCCGGTCTAATGACATGGCACCACTTTGCTCAATAATCGTGCCAGCACAAGTGCCTTCTATATAGTCCATGACCATAAAGGGGCGACCATCATTGAGTATGCCAAAATGCTTGACTGCTACTGTATTTGGCGATGTTAGTTTGCTGCTCAGCTCGGCTTCTTTTTTGAAGCGATTGACCATTTCAAGATTGTCTATGAGCGACTGGTGCAAGATTTTAATAGCAACGAATTGATTGTTTTTGTCATCAATTGCTTTATAAACTTTGCCACTATTACCTGCGCCCACTTCACCTTGAATTTGGTAGCCGTTTACTTTTTCGATTTTACTTGGGCTGGTGGTGATGAATACTAGTTGCGAACCATCTTCAGGGCAATTCAATAGGTTCTTATCAAATTTGCCGTCGCAGATCAGGCATAGCCTGCTGGTATTTTCTGTAGGGTCAGAATTAGACAAAGGGTTCCTGGGTGGAAATTTAGGGAGATTAGCCTCGGCTATTATATCCGATGCTAACCATCCTAAAGATAGCGGTTTTTGCGCAGTTCAGTGTCGTGAGCCGTGGCGCCTTCTAGGGTCGCGAAGTTTGGCTCTTGCCCTAAGACAATTTGACAGTATGCCTCGTACATCTGGAACGCTGCTACTGCAGGTGAGGTTTTGCCTGCGCCCGTTCCCATTCCTACAAATGCAACTGATTCTATCGTCGATTGGCCCAAGTCTTCACATTCTTTGCGCATGTAGGCAGCAAGAGCGCGAAACGCTGCCCTAGTGGCCATATAGCTGTTGACATTGGCATTGGTCATGCGAATGGGAACACGCATGGTTGGGGCAATAATAGACAGTTTGGGTTTGTCTAAATTGGTAGTGATAATTTCGGCGCAGCCAACAGGGAGCTCCCCAGCGTGCCTATCTTGGATTAGTTTGCGAACACGTGCTTCTAGGGCGCCATCAGTAAGTTTATTTAGCTGGGCACCGAGCCCGTCATCCATTATGCCGAAGCTATTTGCTGGGGTGACTAGCGCTGAGACTTCAAGATCAAGCACGTTGCCTTCACTAATATCAACTTTTGCATTTCTTCCGAAAAAAGACTGCCAGGCCTTTATCAACTCAGGGTTTGTGTCTCGCAGATGCACTAGAAGTGCCATGAATTTCTCCTCAACTCTTTTATCGTGATCATGCTATAGGAGCTGGAATTGCTTCTGCTTCTACAATGTGTTTCTCGCGGCATTCTTCGCCCTTAGCAATCATTCGCTGTGCTTTATTTTCATGTCGGCATTGCTGACATTCGACAAGATCTTTGAAGCATCTTGGGCACTTTGCTGTGTCTGGCGTGACCGGGCACCTACAAGAAGCGCAGAGCACAATTGGTGGGCCTTCGAATATGCAGCGGTCGCTACCTTTAGTGCATAGTGTTGGTTTCTCAAGATGGGCACTACAGTATGGGCATAGATTGGCCCAAGCCGAGCCACAGCTAGGGCAATAGCTCTTAGCCGCAGCCGATTCTCTAGCAGTTTTCATTTCCGCCGCTTTCAGTGTCATAGTCTCAGGGTTTTCTCGCTTTAGCGTGACACATCCTGGGCAGAGATTGGCTTTCACTGAAGCGTGAGCCAGGGACGAAGTTTTCGCCTGGGCATTTTTCTCTTCTGAAAAGATTGCTGCGCACTCGGGACACTTTCGACTACCCTGGTCAATTATATGTTGGCATTTCTGGCAAAGCATCTTGTTTGGCACAATCAAAGTTTTCACTCCTGACTGAGAACAACTTGGACAGAATTGGGCGTTGTCAGCCAGAGCTGCTGTTATGTCGTGGCCGATAGCACAGGTCTTGAGTGCCTCGTCCTGTGGTACCACATAAGACAACCACTGCAAATAAGGGTTTGGTTCTGCGACAAACTTAACGTCAGTATGCATCGGATTCATCTTCCGATCGGTATTTCTATAATAATTCTCGTAGTCAGCCATGCCGTTCAGCGAGGCTAGAGAATAGAGTGGATCGTATTGTTTTACCACTATTCGTGGTTCAACATCTGACAAGACTATGTCAGTGGTTCTGAAATTCGGTATTTTCTCTTGTAGATCTTCTACAACTGATTCAGGAATTTTGATACCATTCAAGCCGACAAAAGTTACAGGGGA
>CALRJJ020000584.1:0-3990 GCA_943367505.1 Flavobacterium psychrophilum
TGCTGATGTTCGACCGAAGATTGTGCGTTCTAAGCGCTTCCCTCTCAAGCCAATGATGGCCGATGAGGCGTGCAAGCACATGGACCTTCTTGGTCATGACTTCTTTATGTTCATCAATTCGGAGACCAATCACGTCAATACGGTCTATCACCGTCGCGACGGCAATTATGGGTTGATTGAGCCGGAGGCTTAGTTTTCAGCCCTGAATGGGTTTCACAGGGCGCTACTTCGGTGGCGCCCTTTTGATTTAACACTCATTGGTGATGATATGACATTTGAATTCGATTCGGATTTAGAGTTGCTTGCCAAGGTTGCTACTAACTGTAGGCACCATCGTTTAGTTTTTCTCGCGGCACCGATTGCTGTTTTAGCTACTTCATATTTATGTACCAGTGCTTGTGCAGCCGCGGACGATTATTCAAGAGGGCTTAATAACACTGCTGTTCAACTAATAAACAGGAAAGACTACCCGCCGGCAATCAGCAAATTAGAAAGTGCGCTGAAGCACGAGCCCGGTTATTCAATAGCAATTACGAACTTGGTTGCAACATCTGGTTCAGCGGCAGTTGATCAAGCTGCGTTAAAGGCTGTTGAGAGAGTGGCATCTTTTAAACCGTTGCCAGATGGTGCCAGGGATATTGAGACCTTAGAATTTTCCTTCAATGGTAAAAAGGGAAGTGGTGCTTGGAAGTAACAAATTTTTGGCACCATAGGCGATGCTTGTTTTACGGAGGCAGTTGTTGCTCGCTGTCACTTCTGCTTTGCTATTCTTCTGCCTTCTGTGCCGAGAATTCAACTAACGCTATTCCGAAGAAATACGTATCAGCAGTGATTAAGTGTGAGCAACGGCTCAAGCTAGCACCAGATGATCTGGCGCTTCGTAAGACTCTTGCTAGGCATTACATCAAAATTGCCCAATCTCTAAAATCTAATCCTTATGAGGCAATAAAGTTCTTGCATAAGGCCGACTTGTTAGAGCCAAGCAACCCTTCGGTAGCGAAGAATTTAGACGACATGATTGAGAAGATGGGCAAAGATCCACGATCATTTTCTGACCGCGCTGAGATTGCCAGGCTGGCCAGAAATAAGGCCGATTTTGTCTCGGCTATTAGTGAGTACTCGCAAGCGCTGCGCCTTAAGCCGAGTGGTCCGATGCACGAACAGCTTGGAGATATCTATCGTGTGCGCGATGAAAATGACAAGGCCATTGAGCAGTACATAAAAGCTCAAAGCTTCGGTGATTCAAAAGGTCTTGAAGTTAAGCTTGGTCAAGCCTATCAGGCCAAGAAAGACATGGTAAGCGCTGTGGCTGCCTACGCCAAAGCTACCGCTATGAAATCTGATGATCCACTTGAGGAAGAGGCTCTCGTTGCTGGTCGGGAAGAAGCCCTTAAGCAAGTCTTGCATTCTGAATCAATAAAGTCATTGGAGTCGTCGGTTCAGCCTCAATTAGACTTTAGCGATCTTTCTAGCCGCATTAAAGGCGCTTGGGTGCCACCGAAGAGAGCCGATTTTAAGACTGCGAAACTAAGTGCGAAATTTTTTGCCGGTGGTGGCATTGCCGATTTGAAAATAGTTTCCTCATCGGGAGATTTTACTTTCGACCACTCTGCTCTAAGAGCTATAGAGCGACTGAAGAAGACTGGCCATGGCCTTGTGCTCCCAGCATCCTTTGGTGATGGGTCTATTTGCACAATTGAGTTGCAGCATATTATTGGCGGTCCGAAGATCGTGTTAGTCTCATTTTGAAAATAGTTGTATATGCAACTATCCGTTCGCTATGGCATAGTCGCGAAACTAAACTTGAATAATCATCTTGTAAACCTCAAAACACCTTAATCGCTTGGCAACATTTTCGCCCGGCTGTCGTCCACTTATCAACTGCCTAACATGCTTTATTCGCGCTTTACTCCAGCTTTATTCGAGCTTTACTCAAGTCCAGCACCCGCGCACTTAAAGATCAGGCAAAATACTGTATCTAAGAGGAGGCTAGAAAGCTAAAACAGGTAGTGAATAGAATAGAATCCTAGATACTTACTATTGCCAGGTAATAATCTTAGGTACTTGTCTGGGCACTTGGCTTGCTCTTCGTCCCGGTTTTGATAAAAGGAATTCCCGAAATTGTCCCCTAAATTCTCTGAAATTCTTGCACTGGCTCTATCGATTGGTCTTGTCACAACAAGCTTGGTTGAAGTTGCACCAGCCTACGCCGTAGACCAGAACGTTTTAATTGGTCTCAATAATGACGCCGTCAGAGCCATTAACGCCCAAAACTACCAGCTTGCTATTGAAAAGCTTGAGCAGGCCATCAAGCTTGATCCCTCTTACAAGAATGCCCGGGCTAACCTTGCCATTGCTTACAACAACTATGGCTTGGTTTTTCAGAATAACCCGATGGAAGCTATCAAGTACTTCCACAAAGCTGTATTGCTCGATGCCAATAATGCCACGACCTTGCAGAACTTGAGCGGCATTATCCAAAAAATGGGCAAGAACCCCCGCTCATTTGCCGACCGCGTAGCCATCGGTGATATGTGCCGCAAGGCTGCAGACTTTGTCGGCGCCATTGTCGAGTATGGCGAAGCGCTTAAGATCAAAGACGACGGCCCCCTTCACGAAAAATTGGGCGATGTGTTTCGTGTGCGTGATGAAAACGATAAAGCCATCGAGCAATATCAAGCGGCCGGTCGCGTCGCTGATAGTGCCTCAATTGAAGTAAAACTTGGTCAGGCCTACCAGGCTAAAAAAGATATTGCCAGTGCAATTGGCGCCTACAGCAAAGCGATTTCGATGAAGTCTGATGACCCAGATGTGCAAGATGCTCTGGTTGCTGGTTGGGAAGAAGCACTCAAAGACAGCCCGACTGAGCCTAATAACCACATTGGTTTAGGTCAAGCCTTCCAGTACAAAGGTGACTTTGGTCAAGCCGAATCTGAGTATAAGCTAGCCATATCGCTTTCTCCTGGTCGTCGCAATGCTATTGCTGAAAAACTTCTAGCTGCCTTGCCAGCTGCCCGCGCTTCGCAGCAAATTAGCAAATACATCGACATGGGTGTTGATTTGCAAGGCCGCAAACAGTACGGGCCAGCTCTTGATTCTTACAAGCGCGCTCTTGGTCTAAGCCAAGATCCAAAACAGCGCTCGCAGATTCTCACCAATATGGGTACTGCTTTCCAGGCCACTGGCGACTACACCAATGCCATTAACAGCTATCAACAAGCACTCCAGCTTGATGGCTCTAACCAAGCGGCATCTCAAGGTATCAAGACTGCAACTTCTGAGCAAAAAGACAAGGCCGTGGGCGATCTTTCTGCCGCAGCTGACGCTCTCTTTAAGGCTGGCAACTACGATGGTGCCATTCAGAAGTATCAAGAGCTGCTTAAGAACGACGCTAACGATCCAGCTGTTCACTTCAATATCGGAGCTGCTTATCAGCTCAAGAAAGATTATGACAATGCCATTGTTGAATACAATATGGCGATTAACTTAGACCCTAAAAACAAGAGCTATCAAGATTCTTTGGTTAAGGTCAAAGACTTGAAAGTACAGCCAATCATCAACAACGCTGTGGCGAAGCACCAGGCTAAAGATTACGCCAGTGCCATTACTCTCTATCAGCAAGCACTTGATGTTGTGCCTAACAACGCCAACCTTTGGTACAACATGGCATCGGCCCAGTATGCCGCCCAAGATTATGCTGGCGCTCGTCGCTCTTATACTAAGAACATCGAAGTTGACCCAGCCAGTCAGCCAGATAGCTTGTACTTCATCGCTACTATCGATGAGAATGCTGGCAATGGTGCCCAGGCTCGGGGCGAGTATCAGCAGTATACAAACAAGGCTAAGGCCGGCCCATACTTGACCCAAGCAAACGCTAGATTTGCCGCTTTGAGCAAGAATCCGAGCGATTGCATCAAGATCAAATCTGAGTCTGATCTTGCTCGCGAGAAAGAAGCGACCGATTCTTACGCCAAGGCTGTTGATTTGCAG
>CALRJJ020000585.1:0-3988 GCA_943367505.1 Flavobacterium psychrophilum
AGTGGGGTCAGAGAACTTGCTGATGCCAACTACCAGGGCCCACTTATCAGTCACTGGTCGATTGGCAACGTTACTTTCAGCCCCTCCAGCTGCGTCATTACCGGCCGCCCATGCGGCAGATTGCCAGGCGACAGTGGCCCCAGAAACAGCCACCAAGACCGCAAGCTTCAGGGCAAAGGCAGCACCTGTGACTTTTTTGAGATTCGCCAACGAAAAACCTAGACGTGCCAATTTAGTTGTGCACCCTCCGATAAGCTGCTATATAGAATACCACGACTCGACAAAGGTGAAACCGTCAATCAATGTCACTATCCGCACCGCTGATTAAAACTGAAAGGTTACTACTGCGCCGCTGGCGCGAAGCTGACTTACATCCCTTTGCCGAGCTCAACCAAGATGATTTGGTCATGGAGCACTTTCCGAAAAAACTAAGTCACGAAGAAAGCAATGCCATGGTCGAGCGCATCGAAAGAGCTTTTGAAGAAAACGGTTTTGGTCTCTACGCAGTTGAATTAAACGCCAACGAAGAATTCATCGGTTTTGTTGGCCTGTCTGTGCCCCAGTTTGAAGCAGCTTTTACTCCATGTGTTGAAATCGGCTGGAGACTGGCCTACAAACACTGGGGCTATGGCTATGCTCCAGAGGCAGCGCAAGCAGTTCTGGCTGATGGCTTTGAACGCGTTGGCCTCAAAGAAATAGTTTCATTCACCGCCACCTGCAACAAAAACTCGATGCGTGTGATGGAAAAAATCGGCATGACTCACCGGCCAGAAGATGATTTTTTACATCCAGCACTAGCTGATGGAGACCCGCTTAAACCGCATGTGCTCTATCGCATTGCCTCTCAACTATAATTTCATAGCTCATCAAAAAATTTGCGCATGGCTTTCAAATACATGGGAGTATCAGTGACGGCCACATAGCAATGGGCTGAATCTGGCATAAAGAGCGATGTTGCCGGTGCAGAAGCAATCTTACTTAAGGTTACACCTTGCTGCGGTGAACAAGTAATATCTTGTCCTTTAGTGAGAATCAGCAGTGGTGGATGCTTACCTTTTACAAAATCAGAATTATCGTAGCGCGGCTCAGAAAACATCTGGGTAGGATAAACATTTAAGAGCGGCACCCACTCTTTCAGAGTCACTTCAGGCGACAAAAATGGTGAATCTAAAATCACCCCATCCACAGGCACTCTGGCTGCCACATATGACGAAACTCCTGTGCCCATAGACATGCCGTAAAGCACTATGGGCGAGGCCAACGACTGCCGCACAAATTCATAGGCCGACAGGCCATCGTTACCCAATTTCTTATAACTAGCCTCGCCCTCGCTATGGCCAAAGCCCTCATAATCGTACATGAAGACGTTATAACCCATCTCCAAAATTGTTAGGGCTGGCATGCAGTTTATGTAATTTGCAAGGTTATAGGAATTACTCGGATTAATGATCACAGTACCCTTAGCAGTGCCTCGCTTAGTCTTAAAGTAGACACCATGTAGATAGACTGGCGGGCCAGGCTTATTCAAAACAGGAAAGAACATGTTCTCACCCACACAGTTGCCCATGATCAGGGGCGGATAGCGATCCGAGAAATCTCTGAACGGATGCACAGCCATGAACTCATAAAGTGGCTCGTTCAAGGCCGGACAAAAGCCGGCGTATACCACCGCAACGAAAATGAGCAAAAAGAGCCACTGCTTTCTGGCGTCAGCGGCTTTCTTTATCGATTTTGGCCGGCGAAAAGTTGTTGCCATTGCTGCACCTAGCTCAAATTCTAGCCTAGGTTTTGCCAGCCCTATAAATTGCTACAACCAATCACTTAATGAAGTGTTGGTTGTGCCTGCGAAAACTCAATAATCGAACCGGATACGTTTGGCCTGCTGGTCGACAGTGTAGCCACGATTGAAAACTTTCGGCCCAATTAGGGGGTGAGACAGCCCGTTCTCGTAGGTCACCTGCACCGACATTTTGATCATATGCCCGACCTCCATGCGCTCAGCCATGCCAAAACCTCGGCCCTGACTAGTGATTCCTAATTCATTGTGCATAGAAGGATGAATTACAAGTCCATCTCTTGCGCAACCAGTGTCAAATACAGCCTTAATCGGGTGTCCATTGACTGTAATATCAACCAACATGGTGTCTCCCATCTTCTCAAAAGGCAAAGAGAACTTGTCGTTTCTATCGCGCTTAGCCAAATTCACAGCACCACCATTAGTGGCAACTACTGGTGCATCACCCTCATAAGGTGCTTTAGTCAGGCGCAAATAGTAGTCATCTACCTGGTAGGAGTACTCTTTGAAGAAATTCTGACCAATGACACTGCAGCCCTTCTCTTTGATGAACCAAGTGTCAACTCGGCGAGTAATGTCTTGAATTGATATATCAGTTTCAAGCATTTTCACAGGAACAACACCGTATACCCTGGCTACAGGAACCACTTTTGCTTTTGCCAGCTGCTCGCTTGTGACAATATCGGGAAAATCATAAAGACTGAGGCCACATTTACTTGCCCCTGTGTCAAATACAACTCTGCAATAGCGCCCGTTTATCTTGGCGCGCACCCACAAATGGCCTTCGGCTCGCTCAATGGGAATACGCGTCTTCTGTGGCAGCTTCTCCCATTCAGCACGACTAAGTGGGCGGCCGCCCTCAGCCAGATCAGCTAAAATTTTGGCGGCAAGAGCCGAACTAGCTTTGTCTCTCTCGGCATCTTCAGGCTTCAAAGACTGGCTCTTGGACGCTGTTGCTGCGCCTCCCTCCAAATAATTAGAAGCAAGCTTTGCCTCAGCAGAATTAGGCCAGATCTGCACCAAGCGCTCAAAAATAACTTTGGCATGGGATGTATGCCCAAGCTGAATGTAGCAAAGACCCAGATAATAATGCGCCGTTGCCCCCTGCTTTGAGTCAGCCAGGTCTCGAAATGCCAGAGAGGCAGATTGATAGTCCTTCTTCTGAAACAGAGCAATAGCCTTAGTCATGGCATCTTGGGCGAAAGCAGGGCCGGCAGAGAGAAATAGCGAAAGAACCAGCGACAACACGCAACCGCAAGACGCAGCCGGAAGCAGCCTTGCGCCGTTTGCACGGCCTAGCCTTATACTTAAAACTTTGAAGAAACCAAGAGAAATAGTCAAAGCTGCCGCCGCCAAAATTGAATTATCTTTCTAATGCAAATTGACTACTATTGTACGGGAAACCTTGAAATCTGTCGGAATAAGTAATTTGATAAAACAGCAATACAGCGTAGCCTTCTTACTGAGCTTGTTAGAGCTTCTTTCGCTTGCAGTCGGCGACAGAGCGGCATTGGCGCAACCGACTAACTATGCCCAAGCCTATCGACAGCAGCAGCAAGCTTTTGAGGGCGATGACGAAGAATCAGACTACAGCGACGAGGGCGAATATCAAAGCTCTGCTGGCATAAATCGCCGCCCACAAGCTATAGGTACAAGCAACAGCCAAAGCTCCAGCTTCGCCGAGATTGACCAGCTTTTTGCCAATTCACTAGGTCGTTTTGGCGTTCCCGGTGCTTCATTTAGCGTCGGCTATCGCGGTCAAATTATTTACGCCAAAGGATATGGCCTAGCCGACGTCAGCCAGGGTCGGCCCTTTACCCCCGATACTCCTTTCTGCATAGCTAGCTGCTCTAAGGCGGTTGATGCTATGGCCATTTTGCACCTTGTCGACCAAGGCAAATTGTCGCTAGACGACCGCCTTTACGATATTCTTGGCCGCCCCAATTTAAGAGCAAATGCCGACCCAGCCGTGCGTCAAATTACAGTCAGACAATTGCTGCACCACTCTGGCGGATGGGATCGCAACGTTCCCTACGATGCCAAAATGATGAATGCCATGGCCCACGGGGGAACAATTCCCTTTGAAGAACTACTGCTCAATGCCATGAACTTCCCTCTAGATTACCCACCAGGAAGCAAAGCAATCTACTCTAACTTTCAATTCACGGTGGTGCGAGTGGTAATCGCCAAAGC
>CALRJJ020000586.1:0-3983 GCA_943367505.1 Flavobacterium psychrophilum
GGTGGTGACAGCATCAGCAAGCTTATTATGAACTTGTTTAGCTGATAGATTGAGTGAAGGTTCGACTTCATTATTAAAAAGATAAAGATCGAATTTAGAAACAGACTGACTCTGAACCTTTGCACAAAACCTATCGAGTTCTTCTTTCACCCAAGTCCAGCGTAGTTTATCGCTGTTTCCCAGATGTCGATACATTGATCCTGAATGGTCCACAATCAAACGAATCTGATAGGTCCGCAATACCGTGGCCAAATTCTTGGTGGCCTCCAGCGAAAAAGGTCTACTCATATCAAGCTTAGCCGTCATGACAGTTTGATAAACACGACCTTTTCTTTCGATCTTTAATTTCAACAAGTCTTTCTCGATATTTGCTTCTAAAATGCGATCACCAACCAGAAGGCCAGAGTAGAAAGCCTGTGAGCCCTTTTTCACTTCCTCAACCCGAGTTGGCAGCTGAGTACTAAGCGGAATGAATCCGGTTGAAACACAAGCCATGCCAAAGGCGTTAATCGTTCCGCTCAATTTGACAGTAGAAGGCGCAACCGAATGCGATCCCGAAGTGGAGGATTGCGCTACTGCTGATGAATTCGAGATGATTTGGGTCAAGAAGATGCATCCAATTGGAAGGCACAAGAGGCGACGACAAGCGAATGAAAACGGGAAATCAATCTTTCGAAACGAGTTAAACGGTGCCATTTACTTACCATCCGGTTTTTGCTTGGTAGCAGCTTTGACCGCTGCACCTTTCTTTGAAATGCTTCCCAACTTAAGCGCCTTTGCGTGCAGAGGATTCTCATTCGGAATGGTAGCGGCCCTGGAAGGGTCATACGAACGAACGTATTTGTGCACTCCCCGCGATGCATTTGGCAAAGGCGGAAGCTCCGGCACAGCCGGTGGTGTGGTTCTTCGCAGTAAGGCATCCGCACGCTTCTGATAGCGCTCAATGATTGCAGCTTGCTCCCGACTCAATTGCTCGAATTCTAATTGGGTGAGACGATTCAATTGCGGAGTGGAAAAATTCTTCTGATATTGTTCTATCTTTTTGTCAAATCTCTGCTGAGCCGCGTCTAACTCTTTCTCTTGCTCCGCCAAAAGGCGCTGACGCTCTTGTTTGTTTACTGACGAAACATTAGGTTCGACTTTCGCCTTATCAAGCTCAACGTCATACGGCAGAAGCTCAGTGACGGCCTGATCAGCCAACAAACCCAGGTCAGTGCCACGGCTTAAGCGCTGACACTTAACCAAAGCAAGTCTTGCCGCACCGTTTCTACCCAAGCGCGCGAGCGAACGACCGAGGTAATAAAGAGCATACTCATCATTAGGGCGGCGTTTAAGAATGTCTCCAGCCAAATGAGCAGTGACACTGTAATACTTGGAGTCGTATGACATTTCGAGCATTCGACGATCCGAAAATGTCTGACCAAAAGCCGGAGCGAATGATGTCGCAACGAAAATGACTAAAAGACTAATGTGAGAACGAACAGTTCTAGGAAACTTAGTCGTAATGGCTACTTTCATAGAAACACCCCAAACCAAACCTCATGATATTATAACGACATTCAATGTTTTAGTGTTTTGAACACTAAGACGAGCCTCTTCCCGCAAGGATAGGAATTAGCGTTGCCAAGTCCATTCAGGCTATTTGCGAAATTGGCACTTAGTTTTGCCCTAATTTGCTACATCTGCGCTCCAGGAGTAAAAGCCCAATCTACAACTGTAGATTATGAAGAGCTGGGTCGGAAACAATATTCGCAGGCTAAATACAAGGAAGCCGCTGCGAGTTTTCGCACGGCTATTTTCAAAGGGGCAAACTCAGCCTCAATCTGGCTGAGCCTAGCAGAGTGTTACGAACGCACAAAAGAGAAGAGTGCTGCCACTCTAACCTATCAAACAATTTTGAAGAATTTTCCTGGCACGCCAGAAAGCGCGAAAGCAAGTGAACGTACTGCAAAACCAAAACCATCAGCCCCAGCCAAAGTAGCATTATCGCCAAAGTTAGCAGCAACCCCAAAAGTTGCAGCAGCGCCAAAAGCAGCAGCAGCGCCGGTGGCACAGCCCCACAAAGATCTGATGGAAAGAATATACATAATTCCACCTCGCTTTGGCCACGAGCCGGTTAGCCCAGCCACAGTTCGCCTTGTGCGCTCGCTATTAGCTGGGCTGCCAAAAACTATGTACAAAATACTTGATCGTGGAAACGTGACCATTTACCTCACTCCCAATTTGATTGACAAATTTCCAGAGACTGTTGGCGTAAAGAACGATCACCTTGGCATATATTTTATTCAAGAGCATGGTCGAACCTATGATTACGACATGTACCTCTGTGAGCGAACTGGATACGGCAAAGGTACAGATCTAGGGCCAATATCAAGCGACGAGACCATAAAAGAATTCTTCTACACTCTGCTCTCTCACCTTCTCAATGGCTGCCTTGAAATGCCGTCTAAAGATCCGCAGTTTGTAGCACTCTATAAATTAGACTACGCCAATCTAAATCCTCTCGATTTTATGAGCATCCATGCTTATGTTGCCCCTGTGGAAGGTGTCAATGATACTTTTGCGGCCCTCGGCGCAAATATAATGGGCAGCCACGGAGAAGCCAGCGAGCTTTGCAGTCGCTGTTTTCCCCGCTGCCGGGCTTGGATTGTCAACCGAATCAAAGTATTGTCAGAGCGAAAGTAGAATTAGGCCTGGCTATTAGCCTGGCAACTCAGCGACTAGAAGGAATTTCAAATAGCGATTCTGGCTGTTCGTCAGTATTAGCGTCCACCAATTCCATTTTGGAAATCACTCGCGGATCCTTAGTTTCGCTATGTGCTAAGAATTTTGCCTTCTCGTCAACCCAAACTTCACAAGCCACACCATCTTGCTTGAAAGCCCAGCCTAGGCACATCCGGCCCTTAATAGACTTTCGACCAAGGCTTACGGCGTTCTTCTTTTTGGCAGCCGCATCGTCAAAGTCACCTTCGTAGGGCTCCTTAAGCGGGGTTTTGAAAACCATTCTCGGAGCAGTTGAAATACGATAAACAACTCCCCCAACATAATCAGTAAGAGTAATACTTCTATTGAGGCCGGAATTGGAAACCTCGCTTCGCAGCAGGCCTTTACCATCAGAGGAGGTACGAATCTCTACAGGTAAATGCTCAGTGGTCATAATATAGTGTGCGTCATATCTCTGAGGATACATTTGCTTAGCCCCGGCTGGTGGTGCAGAAATCGCAATAAGAGAAGCGAGAACTAATAACTTGGCAATATTCAAAATTACTCCGATGACGAGCCATTGGAACACGCTATGGAACCAGTGCAAGCGTCACAGGCCAATCGCGCTAGCATTCTTATATCATGGTTGTTCAAGAAAAACATATCAGCGGGTTAGGGACAAAATGAAACCTCAGCCTGCTCTGCCGATCTACTTGATGATTTACCGCAAGCATGAAGCTGAGTATTCACGAAGCAATTTTAGCCACCAAATATAGTGGCAAAATACCACACTCAAACTACTCCAAGAAAAATGATATAATTTCATCTGCTTAAGCTAAAGCATCTAATTTTGGCGTTGCCAGGAGTAAATTTGCCTACAGGTATGAAAGATTCAGAGCAATCTATTGTCATTTTTACCGACGGAGCCTGCTCGGGAAATCCAGGCCCAGGTGGCTGGGGCAGCATTGTCGCTTTTCCAGATGGCACAGTCAAAGAAATTGGCGGCAATAACCAGGGCACCACAAACAATCGGATGGAACTTGCGGCTACCATTCACGCATTGCAATTGCTAAAGCCGCCACTGACTTGCAATGTAATTATTTATACAGATTCTGTTTACGTCATCCGTGGTATCACCCAGTGGATTTTTGGCTGGAAAGCTCGCGGATGGAAAAGTGCAGAAGGAAAAGATGTAGCTAACCGTGAGCATTGGGAAGAACTTTTACGCCAGGTCACGTTAATAAAACCAGCGACGATCAGCTGGAAGTATGTGCGCGGAC
>CALRJJ020000587.1:0-3981 GCA_943367505.1 Flavobacterium psychrophilum
TGAGATCACCGACCCCACCACCCAGGTGGTGTTTGCTCCAGGGTTGGAAGTGACATTTCATATTTTTGACGGTCTTGATACCCAGTGGAAGCTGGTCGGCAATTACGATTTCATGGCCCGCATCGAAGAGTCTGGCCGGGACGGATATATATATGAGTGGCAGATGAGCAATCCTGCCGATGCATCAGGTTCCCGGCGAGTTGAGCCTGGCGATATTCATCATTCGCGCAAAGTCAGTTTGTTCTATCCCAAGCACGAAACCACCACCCTGGTTGGTTATAACAATGCTTTGCGTATTTCTGACGATCTCTTTAGAGACCTGAAGCTCGGCAAGCGCTCAGAGTTTTCATTGGATGGCCCCGAAAGTGTCATGGTTCTCCATCAAGAGACTGTGCCCATGCCTCATTACATTACAGGCAGTGGGGAAGAGACAATTAGTATGCGGGTGGAAGGCAAAGATGTGCCAGTGCGCTGCATTAAGGCTGTCTGCGATAACGGCTGGACCTATTGGATTTTAGACAATCCTCGCTTTCCCCTTATGGTTCAAGGCAACGCCCCGTTTCGCTGGGTGACTTCCTTGGCCCATGCCTATGGCGAAAGTGATGCAACCAAAGAAGCCCGCAATATCTTCGACCAGCTCAAAGATGGCGGGGTGGCAACCTCTTACCTGATTTTGTTTGACTTTGACTCGGCTAAATTGCGCGATTCTTCTAAAGCTATTCTGCGCTCTCTGAGCCATTACATTGCTAACGAGCCTAAGTTGAAGTTGCAGGTGGAAGGCCATACCTGCACCATTGGCAGCTATAACTACAACATGAGCTTGTCACAGCGACGGGCTGAGTCTGTGAAGCGTTATTTGATAGAGAGTTGCGGTATTTCACCTGAGCGCCTCAAGGCTGTGGGCTTTGGCTTCACCAGGCCGGAGAAGCCCAATACCAACGAAGCGAATCGGGCGCGCAATCGGCGAGTGATATTCAGGCAGTTCTAAATAGCCTCTTGTAAACGCCGGTCGTTCTTTAGGGTCCCGCTTCGTAATTTCCCCACTGACATGGTCGAGGGACGGCCTTAACATGTAGATCTCTTTACTACATGTATGAGATTTCTTAATGCCCCTTGAAGCTAGTGCAGAACCAGCCCCTAACAAAGCTGTAGACCTACTTGTTGACCAGGCATTAACTGCTGCTCTCTTGGCTGGACGCGTTTCAGGGGCGGTGAAATCTACCGAAGTTAGCCAATCTAATAACGTTAGCGAGTCTACCGGCGCGAAGATTCTACGGGAAGCCGATTTATTGGGCTCTGTGGGTTCCGGTTTTGTTACCGAGGCCAAAAGAGCAGTTGAGAACCCAGGTGAAACAGGCTTGAAGGTTGCTGGCGCGGCGGCGCTGGGTTTTGGCCTGGCAGTTGTCACTCACAAACCAGGAATGATAGGTCTGGCCGCAAAGAGCATCGGCCTTGCTGGCGGCGTTTCCTTTGGTCTCGAAGTGGCCAAGCATGGCGCTGACGTAGCTGCTGCCGCTAATTCGAGCTGGCAGTCTGACGCTCAACACTGGCAAAACAAGGCCATGGTGAGTAATTCCGCAGGTGCTTTTCTCTTTGATACGGCTTTGATGGGCGCGGCTGGCAGTGCTGGGGCTATCGGTACCCGTTCTTATTTTGCCAAGCAGGCCGCCGCCAAAATTGAAATTCCACTCTTGCAGGTCGGTGAAGAGGCCGCTGTTGGCTCTAAAGTCACTGTCTCTAAGTATGATGATTTGGCTAAGCTCTATTCTAGTATGAGCGGAAAAGTTGGCAGGGTTGAAGTTCTTGCTGAAGAGAATGGTGCTATGGCCGGTCGCTTTGGCACCGCATTTTCGGTGGGCAATGATGGTCGCATGGTGACCAATCACCATGTGGTTGATAATGCGCTCGACTTGACCATCTTTGATCGCTTCGGCCGGGCGCACCAGGCTGAAGTAATTAAGTCTTTGCCCATACATGATTTGGCTCTGATTCAGTTAAAGAATCCAGCGGCAGCTTCGAGATTTTCGCCAGTGGCAGTGGAAGGCTCTGGTGTGATCAAGAATAATGCCGCTGGTGAGCCACTCTTTAGCGTTGGTTTTCCTAACGGCTGGCAAAAGCCATTTTTGTCTCCGGGCGAAACACTCAGTGCTGTGCGTGTTGACCCATTGAATATGCGCATTAAACTGCATGCCGAGAATGGCAATTCTGGCGGCCCAATTATTGATTCTGAAGGACGTCTTGTTGGCGTCCTTAAGCAAGGTGATCGCAGCAATCATGATGTCACTATTTTGACACCTGCAGAAAGCGTTAATTCCTTAGTTGAGACTGCGAAATTTGCTGCTCGCTCGGAAGTGGCACCAGTAGTGCTCAATCGGCAGTACTATGAAATTGCCGACAGCAAGGCCGCTGCTGGCAATGTGGAGAAGCTTTTTCCCCTCGATAAGCGCATTGATGGCACCTCTGATTTCTTCCACTCTAAAATCACTAGAGTGCTCATGCCTACTCGTGATAGTCGCATTTCTGAATTGATGCTTCGCAGTCAGTATCAGCCTGCCACTAGGCAAATTGTAGTTGAGCCTCTTGCTTTGGACGGTAAGGCTTTAACAACTGATGCTGTTTGGCCCGGTTCATCGGTGCCAATCAAGTCGTCTAAGCTTGTGGTCAGTCTTGATCGCAGTCAGACACCAGTAGGCATGGAAGGTATTAACGACCCCAACCTATTCTTGCGTCGCGCCTTTGATCACAAGAGCACTGGTAACTATTTGGCCAGCCTAGAGGGCAAGGCTGCTCCAGCGACACTAAAGGGCCAAGTGAAAAGTTCAATTCACCACATTCTTGAATGGCTTGAATCTACTGTTCATACTTAAAAATTTCTGTTACAGCTTGGGGCGCACGACCATCCATGCCCGGTCGAAATGTCCTTCTTTCAGATCTTCCTGCCTGATCAGCACCACCGTCTCTTGTACCGGGTGATTCTCGCCAAATAGTTCTCTTTCATTGATGCGAGCGAGTAAGAGCCAGTCTGCGGCGTCTTTGACTAAGTGGCTATAGTGGCTGTCAGCGGCCCGAGCTGAATTGTATGAGATGCCGTTAAAAGCAAAAGCGCAGGTTTCTTGCAGCTGATTAAAGCCACTAATATTGGTGCCATATATTTGGCTTTGACATTTTGAAAGTGAGTTAAAAGAACTAATCCATTTCTCAATATCGGCTTGCATATCAAAGGGTATGCCGACTATTTTCTTGAGCCCTTCCAGGTCGCAGGCTACGGTATAGGTCAGACCACTTTTAAAGCTGAAAGCTGGAAGCTCGAGACCTTCTGGTTGTTCTGCAGGGGCAAGGTTTTTGCGATCGCTCTCCGGTACAAGGTGAATGTGAAATCCTTTGCGGTCTTTGCTATTTAGGCTTGTTGCTGCTGCTGAGCGAAAGAGCGTAAGCAGGCCGCTTTTAGGGGCGTCCTCTCGCACGGATTGGAGTTGCGCTAGATCGAATTGGGCCAGGAACAACATCGATTGGCCGTAACGATCCTCTGGCCATCTAAAATAAGGAGGTAAGAGTGGCTGTCCGCCAATGACACCTTCTTTATTGCTAGATTGGGCTTCGTTATTATTGTTAGCTGCCTGAGCCACTAAGCCCAGGGTTTTTGTGCGGCTGCTGGAGATAAACTGTCGCACCTGCTCTGCCTGATTCTCTGGCAGACGGGCTGTTATTTTGATTAAGCTCTGTGCTAGCTCTTCAACGGTCATTGTCATTTCGTTATCAACAGGAATAAGAATAGGATAAGGAATTGAGGCTAGAACAAGAGCAGATTTGCTACGATGTTCAGCAGCCCAATCAGTAATCCTTCAGTTAGCAATCACGTGGATCATGTTACCAAAACAAATAACCGTTTCTCTCTTGGCCCTATTTCTCTTAACAGCTCTGCCTGCTTTGGCTTCCGAGCCTACTGTTGCTAAGCCTGTTTCTAAGCCTGTTGCAAAAGTT
>CALRJJ020000588.1:0-3978 GCA_943367505.1 Flavobacterium psychrophilum
TAGTAGCAAAAATTGGGTATGGCGCGGCTGCGCTTGCGCGGTATTGAATTCATAATCGCCTTTCAGTTTTAGCTGCGCTAACCAGTTGCTGCGCTAGCTGGCGACGGCCCTGGGCTGCATATGGGACTGCCTTAATCTTAGTGGCGACACTTTCACAATTTTGGAACCAAATGTTTTTGGCGACGCGCGCTCAAGTAATTGACTTTGCATATGTCCTTAGGTCAAGCATAGAGTTGTAATCATTCTGTACGCCATCAAAGACAAACACGAACCACCAATCTGTCAACATATCGCTAATTATGCCTCTATGCTTACCGCAATCGGTTTGATGTTTTGGCTCATTGGCTCATTGGCTAGTCGGTTTGTTTGTCATCGTTTGGTCTTTGTTTGCGTATAGAAGCTTTAGCGGAAGTCGTTCTTAGAAAGGCTTTGGGAGGTCACTTTATGGGCGTCATTGCGACCGTAGTACTTATTCTGGTGCTACTATCGATTATTTGGTTCTTGCAAGAGTCGCTGCGCTATGCAGCTTATAAATTCTACCCCTTGGTACTGGCTGCCATTCTGCTTGCTGGGGTTTTCTGGCTCAGTAACCCGCGAGAGGCCACACGCAGTTTCATAAATCTCGGCTATTCGATCGAATCGGTCTGGAATAGTACCGTTCGAGAGGCTTGCAATCAAGGTCTCGGTTGGTTCTGTTCCATTCGTTAAGAGAGTGAGAACTTCCTTTCTCCTTCTCTCCGTTTTCCTTGACGAACTTTCTAGTAAAAAAATAGGTGTCTATATGTCTCACTTAATTTCGGATTCTAGTGTTGATTCAAATGCAGCGGCAAACTCTACTTCTGAAGTAACTGATTCATTGCATGCTACTTGTCAAAACACTTCCGCTGTAGACAATTCCAATCTCTCAGAAGTGGATCAAGCCGCGCTCGCTTCAGTGCAGCATATCGCCGAGGTCAACGAGCTCGATCAAGGTACATTGAGTGGCCAGCAAAGCCTCTATGGCTATTGGCAATTGGTTTACCAATTTGCTTCGACTCTGCTACCAAGAAAAGGCAAAAACTAAGGAACTGAGCCTTTGTTTAACATAAAACTCTTGGGGTCAGTTGGGTAGATCTCTTTTGTTGCAGACAGTGGCTCCGTGGCTCACTGTCTGTTTCTCTTTTTTTAAGAAAACAATAGACCGGTCTGTTATGAATTGCAAAAAAATGGAAGAGCTGGAGTCGCTGTTGACTCCAATCTCTTCTATTCTATTGTTCACCTATTACTCACACAAGCAATCAGTTTAGACCCAAAGCTGCATCAAGCGCCGCCTTAGTTTCTGAATCACGGTACACCACAAAGGTGATCAATTTAACAGCCTTCGGATTACCGGCCAAGAAAGCAGTAGCGCCAATAGCCAGTTCATTGATTGCTTGCGCGGCCGTCTTCTCGACTGTTCCGAGCATCACGCCCAGGCGCATCGTCGGCACTGTAACGCTCTTGTAGCCAGCAGCATCTGCGGCCTTCAGTCCAGCGGTCACCACCTCGCGAAGCGGCCTTAGGAGATCATCGATAACAAAGACCACATCACCGAAGCTTTCGCCTTTGAGATAAGCCGATTGCGCCCTTGCAATAACAGTCTGTCCATCTTTAAGCGGCACGGCTTCTCGCGCCTGTTTGTGAAACTGGTTGCCTGCTGACTCTCTGATGACGTCATCAATAGCACCGCACCAGACTCCACCAGAATTTATCGGCGCGATTAGTGCATCAGCCGAAATTTTGGCAATGTCGCCAATGACAACTTTTACTTTAGTATTCATAGTTTTCTTGTTTGCTAACTTAATGGATATGACAAAGTTTCCAAAGCCGTTTTAGTCAAAGACTCAGACAGCAGGATACTTCTCCTTACCGAGAGGCTGCGTCTTGGTTGAGTTGACCAGGCGCACGAACTTACGCCGACCAACTTGAAGAACACAGCTGGCGCCAGTGGCCAGGCCGACCATCTGCTTTTCGTCCAGCACTTTGACGTCATCGAGACGAACGCCACCGCCCTTGATCAGCTGGTGAGCCTGATTGCGACTGGGCGCCAGCCCAGCAGTGACCAGCAGCTCAACCACAGAGGTAACGACCGGCACCTGCAACTCGTCCATTTCAGTCGGCGCTTGCCGCTGACAGTGCACGGCCAGCCAGGAAGCAAGAGCTTGCCCACCAGCTGCTTCTCCATGCATTTCACTGACGATGCGTTTGGCCAGACGCTCCTTCATCTCTTTGGGATTGACACCCTCAGAGAGCAGGCCGGCCACTGCACTGATCTCGCTGAAACTGGCCGAGGTAGCCAGTTCGAACCAGCGCACGATCTTGTCGTCAGGAATGCGCATGCACTTGGCGAACATGTCGTCAGGTGCATCGCGCAGGCCAATGGCGTTGCCGAGCGACTTCGACATCTTCTGCACACCATCGGTGCCTTCAAGCAAAGGCATCATTAGCGCTAGCTGCGGCTCCTGCTTGAAGCGGAACTGCAAATGGCGGCCCATCAGCATGTTGAAGCGTTGATCGCTGCCGCCCACTTCAATGTCGGCACGCAGATGCACCGAATCGAAACCTTGCAGTACAGGATAGAGCAGCTCATGCAAAGCTACAGGTTGCTGTTTCGCGATGCGGGCGCCGAAGCTGTCCTTGGCCAGGAGCTGATTGACCGTCACCATACTTGTCAAAGCGACGAGCTGAGCAGCGCTCATGGCACCAAGCCAGTCGTTGTTGTTGACCACCTCGGTGCGCGACAGGTCGATGATCTTGCCGGCTTGTTCCAGGTAAGTCTGGGCGTTGGCTGCCACCTGCTCGGCGGTGAGAGCCGGGCGCGTGACATCGCGACCGGTGGGGTCACCGATGGTGGCAGTGAAACCGCCGATGAGAAGAATGAGCTGGTGGCCAGCGTCCTGAAAGCGCTTGAGCGCTCGCAGAACAACGGCGTGACCAAGATGCAAATCAGCTGAGGTCGGGTCGACGCCGAGCTTGATGCGCAGCGGTCGCCCTTCCTGTTCAGCCTTGGTTTGGAGCTCGAGCAGAGCGATCTGGCTGCTAGGCAAAATCATGGCGCCGCTCGGAATCTGAAGAGATGCCGGGGTGAGTAGACTCACTGGCACCTCGATCGGTTCCTGAGCCGGTTTCTCTGTTAGTCCATTCATGGTTGTTCTCCTGCAGATGAGAGATATCACCGGCTAGTTTTGCAGGGCAAGGTTTTGTCGCTTATGTGCGTCAGCCGATAATCAGCTGTTGGACGCGCTTACCACCTGGGGGTTGGCGGGAAAACAACTTCCAGCTCAAAAGCTATTAGTTTCCGCTGCTATTTGTTTCGATGATGAGACTGCCGGTGCACTTGATTGTGCCTATTTTTAAGGCAACATGTAATTCCGTCGCCAGTTCCTTTTTGATAGCGGCTAAGATTTTTGCTCCAAAACCATTGGGTCCATTCAGATAGAAGTCCCCTCGGTATGTCAGTTGTCCAACCTTGGCTTCAATTCTGCTTGTGTTTGTAGTGACACTGATAGCAATCTTTCCTGTTTCGGGCAGGCTGATTTCGATTTGTTTTGTCGAGGGCAGGCTGGTTTCGATTTCCGTTGGCATTCCTGATTCCATAGTTTTTACTTGGTTATTGGGTTCGTGAAGTAGATGATGGGAAAAAAAAGAGAGAAGAACGGGATAGGTCCCGTTCTTCTCTCTTTAGCTATACATCAGTGTTGGCCAAAACGTTGGTGCCGTGGTTTTAGCGTAATGGCTTCAGTCAATTGGCTAGCTAGCTTTTGCCTTTGGTTTGGCCGCAGGTCGTTCAGTGGCACGGTTGGTCGCTCTTTCAGCCTGTTTCACCGGGCGTGATACAACAGGTTGGCTAGCGTTCTTTGTAGCTGAAGCTACAGTTGCCTTAGTAGAGGGCACGACGATTTTGGCCACAGGTCGTTCTAGAGCTTTGGATTTCTTAATGGGCCGACTTGCAGGAACGAA
>CALRJJ020000589.1:0-3977 GCA_943367505.1 Flavobacterium psychrophilum
ACCGTCTTAGCACTAGAGGAAAAGTCAACAAACCTTGACACCGCTCGTCAAGCTTTCTTAAACGGCCAACGGCCTCTAGCACTGCAGAAAGTCGAGCAGGGGCTACTGAAGTCTGGCAATGATGAAAATTTACTGTTACTCAAGGCTGATATTGAATCCTACGATTGCCAATTCGAGAAAGCAATTGCAAACTACACGAAAGCAATTGCTCGCGCGGGGTCGCCCAAAGCCTATGCCGCCAGAGGAGAAGCCTATTTGCACCTGGGCAAATACACCCAAGCTCGTGAAGATATTCACAGGGCTTTCGCGTCCCCAAAGGGAACAGATTACCAAGAATTGCTCCTAGAGCTAAATAATCTCGAATACGATTCACAGCATTCTCTAAAAGATCCGGCCAAACTCTGGGCAATCGCATGCACATCGTCTTTGTACACCAATCGTAGCTGCGGCAACAACACTCTTGCTGGTGCAATACCTAATGACGACTTAGCAGATGGACAACGCAAAACACTCTCAAAATACTGGGGGATCGATTCGAGAGATCAACTCTTAGTAATGCTAAAGCGCCTAATGAAAAATTTTGACAACGAGCGGTGGCAGCAGATGCGGAAGCAAGCAAATTCAGTAGCAGCACTATCGCAATACCGTCAGGGCTGGGTCTCATCTGAAGACTACAATTACGCCTTAAAGCTGCTTCGTGAGCACGGCGACGAGTATGGCGATCGCGGTCTTCAAGCCTGGGACTATTGTAGATATATGAATATCTGTCGCGGCGGTTACCAGGCTAAATACATTTCGGAAGACGAAGCCTGGGCACTAATGATGCCGATGGCTGCGAGAATTCAAACACTTGCAAAAAGCTGGGCTCAGCTCGAATCAGAATACCTCGTGGGCTTTTCCTTTTGGAGCCACAATGCTTTCGCACGTAAAGAGTGGCACTACATGCGCAATGTCCATCGTCTTCTCAAAGATCCAACTAGCCCATGGGTCAAGCTAGACTGGAATACAAGGCTCAATTGCAAGTCTGACGATGCATCAATCTATGCAGCTATAGATAAAGTCGCACATACTAGCAAAGGCATATAAAAGGCGCAATCATTGCCAACGGGTGCAAAGGTGCAAGTTAATTCGAGAGTTCGAATTCCTGCGTAGATAGACATTCCCGAAACTGAGCATAGGTATGAAAATTGCAGAAATTTAGAAAGCCTGTCCTGCTAGCCTATGTAATCTCAATTGCTCTAGCAACAAATAGCCAGGCCACAGATCAACATCAAAAAACTATCGGGGCGTTACCTGATGGTGCACCGCTTCCTGATTGCACAAATCCACTGAATGATAGGATTTCTCCAGAGTCCGCCTACAGCGAAGCCATGAAGCGTCTAAAAATTCATGACCAGGTAAAAGCTACTGAATATTTCGAGCGAGCCATCGGGGCTTTGCGGCGCAGCAAGGGGCACTTGAACAAGAGACTAGCTCGGAAAATTGTATTAAAGTATGGAAACCTACTAAGGGCTCATCAGGGAGCACAAAAAGCTGACTCTCTAGAAAAGGAGTTTGGGATCTAAAAAGACAAACATTCCCGAAAACAACCTTTTTCGGGAATGCTGCTAAAATTTTTTGACAGGTCAACTGCGTTTGGTAATCAACAATGAAAAAGTCCCAGCCATCGTTTTCGGGAAAGTTGCAATTCCACCCGGCGGGTCCTCCCATCAAACAGAAAAACCTAGTTAGGCGCTCTCGCGAATTTCTAACTGCCGATGAAGTCAAACTGCTGATCGCCACCGCCAAGGCGCAAGGCCGATACGGAATCCGTGATTCTCTCTTGATCCTAATGACCTATCGACACGCCTTTCGTGTCGGCGAGGTCGTTGACTTGAAGTGGGACCAAGTCGATATGGACAACGCAAAGCTCTACGTAAACAGGCTCAAGAACGGCGATTCATCAGTTCACTACTTAGAGGGTGATGAATTACGTGCACTTAGGAAACTGAAAAGAGACTCGGCAACATCAGCATTTGTATTCTGCTCTGAGCGCAAAGGACCGCTTACAACCAGCTCTGTGCACAAGCTAGTAGCCAGAACTGGCAAGCTGGCCGGAATGGAGTTTCCAATCCACCCACACATGCTGCGGCACGCTAAAGGCTACCAGCTAGCATCAAAGGGCGTTGATACAAGAGCTATCCAAGCCTACTTCGGCCATAAGAATATACAGCACACGGTACTCTACACTAAGCTTGATCCATCAAGGTTCAAGGGGTTCGGCAAAGATCTCTAACTTTTCAACGCTCTACCGATAGTTCATCAATGCTCTCAACGAAATGCACTGTGAAAGAAAGATACGATATTTTGAAAAGAGTTAGGTAGCGGAGTGTCTGTAGGAGCGTGGACAGAATCCGGCTCCTTTCCATCGACTTCATAGAAGTAGTACTTGCTATCTTTTTTGAACTCAAGCAAATAGTGTTCTTTCCGAGGAATGCACCAGTGAGATGTAAACTTGTTCTTCTCGTAGAAGTCCTTGGCAGAAATCAAAAGGCTTGATAACTTATTGCAATCTGCCTTCGATAAGGATTGCTCTCTTTGAAGATAAGTGTGTGGCATATCTTTGTGCATGCGCCAAGCAAAGCTATTTGGCTCAGATCTTATTTCTTTGAACACAATAGTGCCATTACCATCTGCAGTATTTCGGAACGTGAAACATTCAACTGGCCCAACCATACAGTGAAAAATCAATAGTCGACAGACAAAGTCTGGCCCATATGGATTGTCGGCCATTTTTTCGTCCATCAACTCAAGAATCATTGATGCGCGCTCATTCAGGTCTTTGTCGCAGCGATTTGGCAAACACATCTCTGGTGCTCTTTGCTCAACATGTGCCAAAGTATCTCTGATGGGACATCCCATAGCGTGCCAAAACATCATAGTAATAGCCCCTTGGGTTAAGCCTGAAAACATCAGAAGAACAAACCAAACGGGCAATGCAATAAGCAGCTGTCGAAAGAACCAGCCTTTAGTTGCCGAAAGCCAAAGAGCAATACACACTGGCACCACAAGGAACGGAGCACATAAAGCCGGTTGGGTCAAAAGCACGGGCAGATTGATCCCACAAGATCTAGCTAGGCTAATAATAGCTCCGAGCGAGCACAGATAAACAATCAACCACCAGACCGGGAAAGAATAAAGCAAGCAAAGAAGCGCAAACGGCGGCTTGTCTGAGGCGGTTCGCAAATATTGTTTCTCCGAAGTCGACTAAGTGGTAGCGGCAGCCGAACCTTGAATAGTTAGAAATCACAACAGGCGCTTACAGACATTGTACTACGGCTGCATGGAGACGGTTAGAGCGACACATAAGTGCACCATTAGATCTAGTAACCATGAAATAAATAAGTCGCAAAAATCACATGGGAGTTCAAACTGTCACTTAACTAAATTTGCCCAGCTTTGTGGAACATTGAAAAAGTGACTGAATAAGTGACACGAAATCGGCTGATTTTGCACCGAATTATTTTGTCTCACAAACGGCCGTATAATTGACAGCACAAAAAGGAGAGCAAAAAGATTGCTAATTGGCTATATGCGGGTATCAAAGGCTGATGGCTCCCAAAGTTTCGATCTGCAGAAGGACGCTCTCACGGCGGCTGGTGTAACGAAGAGACGACTGTATGAGGACCAAGCCTCAGGCAGAAAAGACGGCCGCCCAGGTCTAGATGCTTGCCTCAAAGCACTGCGCGAAGGCGACACGCTGCTCGTGTGGAAGCTCGATCGCCTGGGCCGCGACCTAACTCACCTGGTCAATCTCATTCAGGACCTCTCAAAACGCGGCATAAAGCTAAAGGTGTTAACTGGCCAGGGTGCCAGTATCGACACCACTACAGCTTCCGGCAAACTGATTTTCGGAATCTTCTGTGCCTTAGCCGAGTACGAACAGGCACTTATCTCTGAGCGAACACGGGCCGGACTAGCCGCCGCCAGAGCACGAG
>CALRJJ020000590.1:0-3964 GCA_943367505.1 Flavobacterium psychrophilum
CTAACCAGGCTGATATATCGGCAGATTCAGTTATTTGACCACCGGCTGCACTACTAGTATTTCCCGCGTTCTTCTTCTGCAAGAAAGTATTTAGGGCGAACTTGGCCAAGCTGCCTTTTGAGTCTTTGCTATCACTAGAACTATTTGAGTTCGCCGAAAATAGGCTATTGACTGTGTTGAGTAGGTCCGCTGACTTTGAGGCACTGAGATTACCGGTGGTGGCAATCTGGCGAATAGCAATGCCGCCATCAGCGGGCCTGCCTAGTCTTGTCTGGGCATGCAAAGCCTGCGAAGTTAGCAGCGGGCCGTCATTATCATTGGTCAACACAAAAACATATTTTTCTGTGCACTTTTGCAGGTCGCCTTTTCGTTGTTCGGCGGTGTGATAGTCGATGTCGGCACAAGAGAGAATGACATTGCGAAAAGGAGCAGAGCCGAAGGAGCTAGGAGCTTGACTCTGGGCCATGGCATACCAGAAGGCAAGACGAGAACCCATAGAGTGAGCAACCAAATCTATAGAAGTGTCGTAACTTTTTTCCCGGGCAAGACGATTAATGAATTCACGAAAAGGCGCTTCGGACCACTCTAGGCTGGCTTCATCACCGGTATAGTCAGCTTTGTTGCCTGTGGATGGCCAGGAAAATAGAATCGGTAGAATTTCTTGTCCCGGTGCTCTGCGCTCGTATTCATCGGCAAGTTCTGCCATCTCTCTTGCTGACTCTTCAAAGGTCATGTCATAACCATGAATATAAATGCAGATCAGGCCATGAAAGTTCTTGATGCGATTGAAGAAATCGCTATCAGACAATCTATTCAGTTGACCGACCTTTGCTGCAGTCCAATAGCTGTCGCGCTTTGCCATTTCATCGCGAAGTTGTTGCCAGGTTGGGCTATTGGCGATGGTTGGAATTCTGCCATCGGGCTTGAGGAAAGTGGCCACACCGTATTCGGTAGAGCCCTGGCCCAAACCAATATCGAGGTGGCGCGACGCACCATAAAGAGGTCTGCCGCTGGGGCTGTCGTTTTGTCTGGTGGTGGCATAAAATACGCCAATTTCTCTGTTGTTGCTAAATTTCTGTGCCCAAGCTGCCCCACTACTGGTTGGCAATATTTGTAAAACTGGTGCAATAAGACCAAGCAACAGGCTAACTATTAATTGTAGGCGCATGTCATTACTATATGAAGGGAACCTTCATTATAGTCCGACTCCGAAATTGAGTTGGGCTTGGGTGTAAGCTGATTTCAAGTGGGCCCGGGAGACATGGGTGTAGAGCTGTGTTGTCACTAAATTAGCGTGGCCGAGCAGCTCTTGAACCGCTCTTAGATCTGCTCCGTTTTCAAGTAGATGTGTGGCGAAGCTGTGTCTTAGGGTGTGGGGCGAGATCGATTTTTTGATTCCAGCTTTTTGGCTCAGACGTTTCACTATTTGCCATACCACCAGGCGCGATAGCCTCTGACCTTGCTCGTCTTTGAATAGTGGTTCTTCTTTTATCGGGCGGCGCGAGCGTGCATCACTTTTTTTGCCGTTTACTGCGGCTATAACAATCTCTTTTCTTGGACGCCCGCGTTTTCGTGGCTTGCCTATGCTCGCTTCTCTCTCTTCAAGGGCTTGTTTAATTTTGGCATTTTTCAATTCTTCGATTTCATTGCGATAAATCGCTAAGGCCGATATTGCTTCTTTGCCCACTGGCACGATGCGTTCTTTTGACCCTTTACCAAAACATTTGATATAGCCCTGGGCGATATTTAGATCTGAGAGATTGAGGCCAACTAGCTCTGATACACGCAGGCCACAGCCATACATGAGCTCTAGAATGGCCTTTTCGCGGGCGGTGCTGCTCACGGCAAAAAGGAGAGAGACCTCAGCGGTGGTAAGCACTTGGGGCAGCTTTTTGATACGGTGCGGATTTTCGAAATGCTCAAGGGGATCTTTTTCGATCAGGTGCATGTCTTTAAGCCAACCAAACCAACCTCTTAGGCTGGCGAGCATTCGGGTAACGCTTGCTGGTTGCTGCCCCTTAGCTTTGAGCGATGAGAGATAGCGCAAAACTTCGCCTCGAGTGGGCATAGTACCCACTGCCGAACTGATGCGACCATTTTGTTGTTCTAGTTTGAACCAGGTGGTGAAGAAAGTAAGATCACGCTGGTAAGAAATTACGGTGTTGAGCGAAAGGCTGCGCTCGGCCTTTATGTGCTCTAAATATGGTGGCAGGAAGGTAATTAGATTAGATGCAGTGGCAGCACTCTTGCCCGCCAAGTTCTGGCTGGCGATGCTGTTGGCAAGCCCAGGCGTAGAGATAGATATAGGGCTGATGGGAGTCAGCCCGGAATAATTATTCAATTGCCCTGTCATTGCATATATCATACACATATATACAGTTAAGGCAAGCAAAATTCGCCTTCGCCGGTGGTGGCGCTAGCTAGGCTGTTCTAATCTCTCTTTATCGGTCGTATTTGAGAAGTGCTATAGGCCAGGAACAGGGTGGGCGCTGGCTGCAGTTTTGTTGGGCAGCCATTTAAATGTCTTTTCAATCGACTTAGTTATAGCTTTGGCATCGGCCATGTTGGCATTAGAGGTAAAGCTGAATGTTCTTGGTTTATCAGCAGCAATGTCGCCAATCAGTGGCAATGAAGGCAGGTTTTCTAGCTTGCCAAAGGTGACTTTGTTGAGAAACTTAGATATGGTCACCCGCCGAGATAAGTCACCAAGCATGCCACCAAGCCTTGACTTAGTCACCCGGGGAATAGTGCCTGCTATTTCAAGGTTGATGGTATTGAGCGGTAGATTGGCTGTGCCAGCACCCCACATGCGCAAGTCATCTCCGCTGAAGCGAATCTCTTTGATATTGAGCATGCCTTGATAGATTGAATAGCGACCATTGAGTTCGTTAAACTCGCCAGTTCTTACTGGTACCACGCTCTGCATGAGGTTGTTAAAGTTGAAGCCGAGAATACCTTGTTGCAATAGATTGGCCTGAGTGAGTTTGGTCTGCAGCTGGCCGAAACGAGCGACGATGCCGTCTTTGATGGTGAATGCTCCGGTTCCCTCTAAGTTTTTCAAAAACTCTTTGTAGTTACCGCCAGAGCCGGTAATGTGAATGTCACCGTCCATGGCACCAGTAAGTTCGCCTGGTGTATCGAGCAAACGGTCCGAAACTTCTTCCATGTGCACCTGGGTCATATTGCTGTTGAAGACGACCTGACGCCTTTCTAGGTCAACGTAGCCGTCCATCTTCAGCAGACCACCAGCAACCCGAGCTGTGCCCTCTTTTAAGGCGATTCTTGGCGCCAATACTCGGCCATCTTTGCTCTCCTGGCTTTCCATTTGAATTACGCCACCAATGTCGTTTACAGAGAGCTTGCGCAATCTCAAATAATTGATATCTACTCGGGCAACTGATAGGGAATAAGGATCATTTTTGATAGTGGTCAAATTATCTGTTGAGATAACGCCGCTCAAGTTGAAGAGATTGTAGTCGGGGTTGCTTAAACGGTCTAAAGAGATTTTGCCAGTGAGTTTAGGGTGTCTGACTGGGCCTTCAAGGTTAATAAAGCCATCGAGTGTGCCTGTTAGATTCTTAGTATCAAATGTAGGGTCAATTAAGCCCACCAGGATTTTTGCTGGTACTGGATTTGGCGATATCATTGTTAGTGAGACAGGTTGATCTGGTGTGCTCCAATTCCAGTTGCCCTGGGCTTTAATTGAAGCATCACCTAACAATAGGTTGGTACTGTGCAGTTTTAGATCTTGATCTGTAACAGTGACTGAGCCGTCAATGTTGAGCTCTTCACCAACAGGCTGATTGATGGTCAAAATTGGCACGCTCAGCTTTAAGTGGTCGTCGGCATCAGCGTGGGCCGAGAAAATAATCTCGTTTTTCTTGGTATTACCTTCAATTTGGGCGCGCAACTGGAATGGACCCGCCGACTTAATTTTCACTTGACCGTTCATCAGCTTGGCGGT
>CALRJJ020000591.1:0-3961 GCA_943367505.1 Flavobacterium psychrophilum
GAATAGACGAACGCACGCAGCCGATAGAGCGACCCAACGCCGACAATTTACTGAAAGCCTCAGAAGTAACAATGCCATTGCCACCGAAATGTTCGAAAGAAGTATTCTTCCGCCTGGCACTGTGATTGCTGACACATTTAAAATCAAAACACAAATTGGCCTGGGCGGCATGGGTGTAGTTTACTTAGCTGAGCACCTGGCTTTACGCCGTAAGTTCGCCCTCAAGATACTATCTACAGAATTCGTCAATGAGCAGAATTGGTTGCGCTTCAAAGCTGAAGCAAAAATTCTAGCGGGGCTCAATCACAATATCTTTGTCAAAGTCTACGATCTAGGCATCCACGACAAGTCATTACCCTTCTATTCGATGGACTATATCGAAGGAAAAAGCCTGGAAGAAATGCTAGTAGAACGAAGTTCGATAGAGCTTCCTCAGGCTCTAGATATATTCTTACAAGTATTAGATGGCCTGGCCTATGCTCATCGCAACGGCGTTATTCACCGCGATATAAAACCTGGAAACATTATGGTAAGCACCATAAACGGTGCAACCGCAGTACGTGTTCTAGATTTTGGTATCTCCAAACTAATTGGTTCTGATTCCCGCGACATCCAAAGCTTAACGGCCATGGGCGAGATCTTTGGCAGCCCCAGCTACATGAGTCCAGAACAATGCAGCGGTAGTGCAGTAGACGCTCGCTCTGATATTTACTCGATTGGCTGCACGCTCTTTGAAGTATTGACGGGTTTCGTTCCCTACCAGGGGGAAACTGCTCTAGAAACCGTGATTATGCACCAGGAGCACGATCTACCTTCATTGTCAGAAGTTGCACCAGACAAACAGTTTCCAGTTTCAATCGAATTAGTGCTTGCTAAATGCCTCTCCAAAAAGCCAGATGACCGCTATCAATCGGCTAAAGAACTAGCAATTGATCTCAATCGAGTAAAAGAAGGCAAGGACGTACAAAACTATGCCGGTCAGATTGCAGTAATCGCAAAAGCACCAAAAACAAGCAACAAGATCCTAGCCGTTGCACTGCTCTCAGCATTCCTGATTCTTGTCTGCGCTTTTGTACTGCTGCTGCGCTCCAATCAAGCAGTAACCACCAGTAAGACCAGTGTAGTCAGAAGCAACGAGACGGCTGAAGCGACTCAGCGCAAAGACGCTGAACTGCTCAATGTAATGGCCGCGAAACAAAGCCAAGAGCATAGCGCAGCTAAAAATATCTTGATCGAATCAAGCAAATTTATGGAATCGTCAATGGAACAAGCCAGCGAAGACTACGAGTATTCAGATAGAACTTTAGACTTCGACAATCAATAGAGCAATTACTCGCTATCTACCTATCTAGCGAGCGAGCTAATTACTTCTTCTTCTTCGAAGTTTTAACATCACCGTGCACTTTAGCGTTAGCATTTGGCAGCATTTGCGCTTCGCTGGCTGGTTCGCCAGTGAATTCTTGCTTGAACTCAACCAAGAACTCGTCGCCCGGTTTGATGATGGCTTCATTGCCTTTGACCACAGTATCTTCAATCAGCCAGCTACCTGGTACACCAGAGAGGAAGCCCCAGGCAAAGCCTTTAAGCCGGCGATGGCGGACGTTAGTGCCCACCGGCTTCATGAAGGCAAACGATGGATTAGCAGCACCCATTAGACCTAAAGCTACTGGCATTGCACCGAAGCTGAAGACGCCAACTGGTGCCATAGCAGCATTCAAGCCAATACGAACGGCTTTATATTTGAGCTGTTGCTCCCATGGGCCAGCCACTTGGCCGAGGTGGTTAACACCAAGAACACGACCCTCTGCTTTGTTTTTAATGAATAGTGCGGCCTTAGCAGGAGAAGCAACCAAGGGCAGGTGCTCGCCTTTTTCATTGACAATTTCATCAAACTCAACACCTAAGCAACCAGAGTTGCGATACCAGCGATTAGCGCTCACCAGTGAATGCATAACACTGCGAGCAGGCAGAGCATAGTTGATGTGACCTTGAACAGCCGAGCCTTTTTTGGCAATTAGACGATCGCCAATTTTTAGATCGAACTTCAAACGCGCTTCTAGACCATCACCCTTGTGAGCGTTTTTTGAAGATATCTGAGAAGTAACAACCACAGGGAACTTAGCGCCAGTTTTGATTCTGGTCTTGCCTTCGTCAGTGGGTAGATTTTCGTACTGAATAGTTTCTTCTGTCTCAGAGACTTCATCGCTATCAATCACAAGAGGACCATCGCCATTGGCGACAATCTGATCAGGGGTGTTGACACCCGTTTCAACAACGCTGGCACCAAGTTCAACCAACATATCAGCAGAGAGAGAATCTACGGTTGAAAGAGCGCCACTGCCACCACCGACTTTCGGTGTTTCTGTGGTGTTGTCACCGAGAAGATTTTTACCATCCGGAGAAAGTACACTTCCTGCTTCGAGGCCGTGCGCTGATTCACCACCAGAAATGGCAGGAACTAATGCACCAGAAGTAACGGCTGCAGCACTTGGGTCAGCAGCAGTAGCACTAGCCGGAGCAATACCAGCTGCTTCTTTGACTTCTGGCTTAGCGTCAGAGTCAATCACGAGTGCTTCTTCACTAGCAGCAGGAGTGGCGGTTGAAGATGCAGTAGATTCTGTGGTCTTTCTACCGGTTGTAATTACAGCACTATCAGTAGTGCCTGCGGTAGCTGGAGCAACGGGAGTTACTTCAGCAATAGCTTTACCATTGGCGTCAGGCTTTACTTCAGCCTTTTCTTCGACTTTGACTTCAGGCTTTACTTCAGCTTTCTCTTCGACTTTGACTTCGGGCTTTACTTCAGCTTTCTCTTCGACTTTGACTTCGGACTTTACTTCAGCTTTCTCTTCGACTTTGACTTCGGGCTTTACTTCAGCTTTCTCTTCGACTTTGATCTCAGGCTTAGCTTCTGTCTTAGCTTCTGGCTTGGGCTGAGCTTTCTTTACTGGGTCAGAATCGATAATAAACATCGAATCAGACTTGCTATCGTTCCATGAAGGAGCAACGCTCTCGGCTTGCTCGCTCTTCTCTGACTCAGCCGCCTGCGCTGGCACGCTAGTGGCGACGGCAGAGAAGACCAGGCCAGAACAGACTAACTCTAAGCTCAAAAGCAGTGAAAGTGCCCGGGGCACTATCCCACGCGTAATCGCTGTCACATCTAGGTTTTCAGGATACCGGTTACTTTTGCTTTGAGAAATCATTTACGAGCCTGCTTCGGTTTCAAACGACAAATAGAAAGGCAGATGATGCCAAGTTAGAAATTTATACAATTAATAGGCGAATATATACATGCTTGACTTCAATTCTTAATCTGCCACATATTGGCTATATGACTTTATGGAGTTGAAAACTCGATGAAAATTCGGTGAACCTTTCACCAAACTTTCATCAAGCGATCAAATCACTCAATCTTGGTTCAAGCACCGTGCCAACTTAGTAGCCAGGACCAAGAAGTTGGAAGCCAGCCCAGCTCTTCACTGATGGGTCACGTGAGATCGCAGCCAGTTGAGCCTTCCGCAGACCCTGGGCTGGGTTCAACCCAGCTTGCTTGCCGTTGAAGACACTAACTAACTCGTCGATACGTTGTGAATCTGGTTGCCACCACAAACTCATCAATACGTTGCGAGCGCCGGCATAATTCAAGCCGCGGCTGAAGATCTTCACCGCATTACCGCGCACATCTTTGGCATTAACAGAGCTTGCACTCCAGACAATCAAGTCAACAGCCATTGGAGTGCCGCAGAGGCGATCAACAGTGACTTTTCTACCCTGGTCATCTTTATCACCAAAGATAGGCAAGACCGATCTAAGTGGATTATTCTCGGTCAAAGGCATTTTGGCTGAGAAGTGCACCACAGACTTTCCTTTAGACTGCTCTTCTAAATTGGTCAGACTGGCGTCTTTACCGGTCAATGTTGTTACCCGATCGGCACCAACAGCAGAAGTAATTTGGGCAGTCTCG
>CALRJJ020000592.1:0-3949 GCA_943367505.1 Flavobacterium psychrophilum
AATGATAAAAATGCCGGATTTGTTGATGAAGCCCCACTTGCCAAGGGAACCTGCTGCTGGTTTGTTGCAAGCTGACATTGTGGCAACGGTAAGTAATGAACAAACTGTAAGCCGCCAAAAATTGCGCATTTAAAACCCCTTCACTTGCGTTCTCCAATTATAGATGAATCAAAAGCATTTGGAAGTGGAGTGGAACTTTCTTATCACTAGATGGTCCTTGCCAGGGAACCCGAGCAACGATTAGCAAAGCTAACATTAAAGGACTACCGATGAAATCGATCTATCAATTGAGCCTATCCGCCCTACTAGCGTGCGGTCTAACCTTCAGCTGCCTGCCTTCCTACGCCGACTGGCGCCAGGCTCAGAACGAAACCAATCGCGCCAACCGAGACTCTCGCGACGCTTACAGAGCCCAAGTGCATGCTAACCAAAGCGCCAGAAAAGGCCATAGCCTTAGCGCTCGACTACATTCTCGCCATGCAGCCCATGAAAGACAAAGAGCTGCCAAGCATAGACTTAGAGCGAAACAAGAACGTTGGCATCGTTAGAATCAAGCCTAACTCTGAGCGCCACCACTGTCTGAGGACGAAGGAGCCGGAAGCCTAATCAAAGCCATTGTTCGAGTGTTGGTTGGTCCATAATGAACCAGCACCTGACTGTCATCGTTAACCAAATCGGACAAGCTAGTATCAAATACAGTGCTGTTATTAGCGCCAATTGTCCAAGAAATACGCTGAGTTTTCTTGTCGAGAGCTCCATAAATTTGGGAATTCTCGTTAGTTAACTGATTTGTGTAGTTGCCACGGACAATGCCCTTTTGGTTAATGGCCAATTGCAGCAACATGTTCGAGTCTTTCTGCCCGGGCTCAGCCAAAGCAAATACTCCTAAGGCCTGCCACTTTTCGTTGGCATCGGCTGTTGCTGCTGCATCGCCACTGCCGCTATCTGGGTTGCTAGCATCTGGATTACTGTATTGCTGCGCATACTGTGATGGATACTGCTGAGGTGCAGTGGCGGCAGATGCCAGTTGCTGAGCCTGTTGATAGTACTGCTGAGCGGTGCCGACAGGCTGACCATTCATATAAACATTGTCACCTTCATAGGTGATGTTGTTAGTGGTATTGCCGCTATTTTTACTACCACCACTGCCAGACATGGCAGCGCTCATCATCCCAATACCCAAGAACGAGGTCAGAGTTGAGACGCCCATAAAGGTCCAGGCTGAAGCCTCAGACCAACCGGGAGCGCACCAGGCGCCAGGATATCCGCCCCAACCATGGTACCCATATGCACCGTAACCATGATACCCACCATAACCGTAGCCGTGATAACCGTTGTAGTTGTGATAGCCACCACCGTATCGATTGACGTTGACGTTGTTATTGTTAATGGTGTTATTGTCGAATGAATTACGAATATTCTTGCCCTGTTCATTCAAATTACCAGAACCGATGTTCTGCGGATTATGAGGTAAGTTGGCTCTATTACCGGCAAAGCCAGAGAGCCCGCCATCGGTAGGCAGATGACCGGCACCACCGGCGGGGCGGCCACTAATTACAGGTCCGGTGCCATGATTAGCAAAACCGCGATCAAAGCTAGAGCCGCTAAATCCCCCGCCGCTGTAGCCACGATCGAAGCCACCACCACCATAGCCGCCGCGATTAAAGCCCCCGCCACTGTAACCGCGATCGAAACCGCCGCCACCAAAGCCGCCACCGCGATAACCGCCGAAACCGCCTCCAAAGCCGCGGGCGCTGACAGGGGCAATTAAAAAGGCATTGATAGTTAGAGTTAAAAGAAATGTCGCTTTAATCTTCATTTAAATCTACCTTCTGTTAATTGTGAGTGGGGCAGTATCAGCGAGAGACTCGCCCTCGATACTGCGATTGACTGACTGCCAAGAAAAACTGTTAGCGCTCTTATTGGAGATGATGTTAGTGGCCGAAGTTGCTCTGCCCTCAGGGTCAACACCTTCAGAATCAACTAACCACTGGTTGTCGCGCCTCGACCAAGTGCCCGAGCCAAAACCGCCACGGGAGTCAAAAATCCAGGAAACAATCTGCTCGCGCCGCGGATCCCAACCAATAATCTGCTGACTATCGAGTTCTTCACTACCGGCTTTCTTGATCATGTAGCGCAGATGCATAAACTTCTTATTGGCAGCCCATTCGATCTTTACGACCATCGAATTGCCACCTTTCTCAACCGCCCAATCGCCAATCAGCCAGGCTAGCGGCTTAAGATGATCGAGGCGTTCACTGTCAACAAAGGGAGTTTCATTAGCCGAGACAATCGACCAGGTTCCATCACCTTGTTTTTGGAAGACCATTGAAAAACGCGTATCAGGGGAACCGCCAACCTCGTCTTTAAACTTGACGAAGCCATCAACGGTTGCCACGTTGTCAGCCAATTGCCGAACTGTAGCCGGGATAAAATCGAGTAACAGACGGCCTTCACTTGTAAAAACAGCGGCAAAGCGTTTTTCTAGAGCGGCACGGCCTTTCCATTCTTGCCCAATCTCATTGCTGTAAGTGCCGTCCTCAACCCACATAGATGACACAGCCTTGGCATCGCTATTGGCCAGCGCTACGGTCAACTCTTGCAAACGGTTCTTAATGGCAGACTCGCAGCCCCCACTGGCAACAGTTCCATTGTTTCTTTGCGCTGCACTAGCCTTTTTACCAGACTTGCCAAGACTGCTCTTCTTTTTAGACTTCGCCGAGCTGTCAGCCGCCTCAGCCCACCCTGGGGGACAAACAAGCGCCGAGGCAATACTGAGCGACAAAACAGCAGCTAAGGTTGCAGAAATCTTCTGGACAGTCATGCAATCAATCCTCGTTTAACCTTGATTTCGCAAAAGACTTTACTATATTTACAACCCGATTATGAGCGAATTATCCTTCAACTAGAGCAGCCGCATTGCATAATTAGAGCCGTACCCATTACCGATAAACGAGAGAGATGCTAGGCCCCACTTTATACGACACTTGTGAACCGGCGACAGAAGACAACCTCGCCGACTTTGAGCGCGAACTCGGGGCGCCAGTACCAGCGCCATACCGTGAATTTTTACTGCAATTCAACGGCGCCTGTCCTGAGCCCAATTTATTCAACTTCAAAGACTCAAAAAAAGGCTCGGATTGTCGCTATATCCTCGGATTGAATGGTACAGATCACGATCTGCGTCACTACCTTGAGACTCATAAGTTGCGACTACCTCAGGGCTTGCTGCCTATTGCTTACGATTCAGTCGGCAATCTCATCTGCATCTCCATTCGCCCACAAGATCATGGTCACGTGTATTTCTGGGACCATTCTCTCGCCAATAACTCAACAGCTGCCGACAGCCAAGACTTAGCCGACAAGATTTTGCCAGTCGCCGATAGCTTTGACCAGTTTTTGTTCAACCTCAAAGACCCAGAGCCAGAACCACTTACAAGCGGTGGGCCTGACGAAAGTGAAGTTGAAAGAATCATGCGTACCCGCGATATAAAGGCACTAAAAGATTTATTGATGTCTGGCTATGATCTTGATCATATGGACGACAACTATTTGACCATTTTAGATAATGCCACCATCATCGGTGACCTACAGATGGTCAAGCTGATAGTTTCTCGTGGAGCGAAAACGGCAGACGCCTTAGAAATAGCCCGGGATGCTGCACAGTTTAATCATCCCGATGCCGATCACAAAGGCATTGTCGCCTTTCTCGAAAAGCTCCCGCCCGACAAAGACACGCCAGGCGGCGGGCTCATTCCAAGATAGCTGGCTCATCAATTGAATTTCATTGACTTGAACTAAACTGTGCTGAAAAATCTAGCGCAGAGGCTCAATCACAACTGCTGTTCCATAACAAACAACTTCAGTGGCAAACTGATTGGAATCGGTGCTAAACGAATTGCTATCGTATTGCACCCCTACTATGGCGTTGGCTCCTAGTGCCTGTGCT
>CALRJJ020000593.1:0-3942 GCA_943367505.1 Flavobacterium psychrophilum
TTACGTGGTTTCTATTTCGCCGGTGACCCGGAGAAATCACAGTCATCATCTCTTATTCTTTACTCAATGGGGAATGATGGCGATATTGAGAAACGAGCCTCAATGCTGGCTGTTTTACTGAAAACCGGTGTTAGTTTATTCATTTATGAATATTCCGGATTTGGTAAGAGCCAGGGCAAGCCAACCTTGAAGAATGCCATCTGCGACTCGCACGATGCTTTCGATTTTGTCGTTGAGCGCTTCAACAAAAAGTCTGAGGAGATTGTCTTATACGGCGAGTCTCTAGGAGGAGCAATTTCGGCTCGCCTATTGAGCAAACGTTTTGCTGGTGCACTAATTCTCAAGAGTTCCTTCTCTAGCTTGGCTCGCATCAGTCGGGAGCTGTGCGTGTGGTTGCGGATTTATCCCTCGATTCTGCTGCCCCTGATGGACACTGGTAAGAAGCTACAATCAGTGGTTGTGCCTGTGCTGATAATTCATGGCCATGAGGACCGCAAGATTAATTGGAGACATGCACTGACGCTGTATAGCAACTGCCCTGCTAACCGGACATTGCTCTGGTTGCCGAACAGTCGCCATGCCTTCATGACTGAAGCCGACGAGGCCATATTTTTCAACGGAGTATCTATGATGCTGGAAGTTGTCTCTAAGACAACAGCTATGATTCATGCCCATTGTCAATACTATGACTTGCATGAAGCCGGTGAGATTGAGGAGCCAGCCTTAACTGCTGAGCCCGCAGCTAGTCTGCAGCCGACTATTGAAGACTATCGGCAAGCTGCTGGGTTGCTATCGTCTTTTGCGTCCTCCATTGAGGGGCCGCGTGAGCGTTATGGTCTGAGCTGAGCAGCTAGCACTGCTATGACCTGAGTAAGTGGACAACTAGCCCTTGCGGTGATGTTGCTTTTAATTTCGCAGAAAGCGCCATGGTGTGCGCTTTCTGCCCTTTCCGTTTGGGGAGAAAATTATGATTCTGCCATTGATAATTTTGTTATTCATAGTTTGGTTTACCGTATTCTGGCCCAAACTATATGAAAGGCTATCTGATGCATTTGATTTTTCGTATCCGCGAATGCTGGAGCGCCATTTGATTGTGGAAATACCACTATCAATACCTTCCCCATTGCGCGATTGTGCCAGCCCCGAAACTTTTTGGACAGAAATGCCCGGAGCTTTTGCAAGCGCACCAGCATCATTCGATGCATTCTGATTAGCCAAGCAATGGCTGCTACTTATTACGTCGGCAGTCATTTTGACGATAATTTGCAGAAACCTGGTCTAAGAGGCCGTTGTTCTGTTCTTTTTAACAACAAAAATTAGCAGGAACACTTATGTCACATGATAATTGCATAAAACAGATCCGCCCCGAGTCAACCTTCGCCAACTTCAAGGTTTATCAACCGGAGCAGCAGGTGGTGCTCGATACAATGAAAACATTGGCTCAGCAAATTGTTGATAATGCTCCCCTCATTGTCGGTCAGGAATATCCATTTCCTTATGGCCAGGTAATTTTTCTCTGGTCCCAACCGGGCCATGGCAAGAGTCATTTGCTTGAAGCATTTGCCAGTCACATCTTAGCTGAGGCACCTCAACTCGAGCGTAGTCTCTATCTCGCTCGTGATAACTTTACTCTGCGGCATATCGGCTTTACTGATCTCTATGAAAAGCGTCCGATTGTCATGATCGATGACCTTTTTAGCGATTTTCAATCTGTCGATAAGCTGCATCCGGCCACTGACTTGAAATGCTTGATGAACTACCTGTCTGCTGTTTATGAGCGGCGGACCTTAGTGATCGCGACATCTAACTTTCCGATGCTGAGCAACGACGGCATCGTTGAATGTATTCGTAGTGTCGATAAGATTGGTCGCACACTCTCGCGTTGCGAGGAGTTGCTTTCCACTGCTGGTGAAATCTATCTGCCAGGCATTGACTATCGCAAAGAAATTGCCAAGGAGAGACAGCAGCGCCGCAGCACCATTCGCTTGCCCTTCTCTTCTGACAGCTAAGGCTATTTTCTAACTAACTAGAGTAACTGACTATGAAAGAACTGAACTTCAATGCGGCTGAGGTGAAAGCCAGATTTTGGCAGGTGGCTGCTTCTGTTAGTGAGTCATTTCCGCTTGAGCAAACCCTAGTTGCTCTGCGACAGCTTTACTCATCCGAAGATTTGGATGAGCAAACAGTACGGCATAGAGCCAATGCAATATGCTTCGAAATGGTTCGTGAGAAGCTTCAAATCAGAGATTTTGAACTGGCTGCTTGTCGCAAGAGAGTTGATGAGTTAGAGGCGAGCCTTGCCTTGAATTGTTTCAACGGTCATGCCCGGTCCATCAGCGTTGATTTAGATACGGCAAAGCATGAAATGAAAGAAAAGACTGTGCTCTTCGAATTGATGAGTAATTGGCAGGATGCTGTTGGTCAATATATTTGTAATGGTGGTTAGCCTTGATGTCTAGCCCTTTTTTTTAGAGACTGTTAGCGCGTAGTAAGCGTTTCGGTCTCATATTTTGGAGATTGCTATGAACGCTCAAATGAATTCAGCTCTAATTAAAACTGGTGCTGAAGTAGAAATAGATTTTGCTGGTGGCAAGACAACCGCTGTTCAATTACCACAAAATAAAACATCTCACCGTCGTCTTAATCCTAGTGTTTTGAGCGACGCCGAGATGGCCTTTGACGAGTTTTTAGATGCTAATTTCTTTGGCCAGCCTGAGGCTCGCTTACTACTGCGCAAAGCTTATGCCAGTTATCTTAACCCGCTACGCGACAAGACCAAGCCTATTGCTTTTCTTGTCTTCGCTGGCGAGTCACGTACTGGAAAGACTGAAGGCGCTCGCATGATACCGGCCTTCGTCCACAAAAATCGCTTTGCCTTGCTGAAAATTAACTGCAGTGAGTACATGGACAAGCACAGTTTGTGGAACCTCAAGGGCTCTCCCCGTGGACACATTTCCAATCAGGTCGTCACTGATGAGAAGTATCAACTTGTGCCTAAAGACGAAAAACATGGCTATGCTGAGCTGATGAACCACAACCTGGAATGGTCTAAACAAGGTTCAGATGTGCCTCTGTCTGTAGTTCTGTTGGACGAATGGGACAAAGCTTGCTTTGAGTTCAACCAACTCTTGTTGCAAGCTATGGATGATGGCCAGATCACTCTTGGTTCGGGCGAAGTCGTCGACTTCCGTAATACAATTTTCATCGCTGCCTGTAACAGTGGCATGGAAGAGGTAGAGCGGGCTGAGTCTGGCGGTATTGGCTTTAGTGCTACTGAGAGCAAGCTTAGTCATGGGGAAGTGAAGAAAGTCGTCGATCGCGTGATTAAGGAGCGCACCCCTCCTGAGTTTCGTAACCGCTTGAAAGAGCTTGGTGGTGTGGCAGTATTTCAATCACTTACCACTGAGATGATGAAGCTTGTTGTTAGACGTGACTTCAAGGATATTCAAGAGTTGATCAATGCTTCTGGTTACTTCTTTTCTCTTGCAGTTACTGAAGCCGCTATTGATGAAGTATTGCGTCAGGCGCTTGCTGGTAAGGGCAATTTGAGTAACGTTAAGTCGTTGATTACTAAGGAGATTCAGATTCCTCTGGGTATTGAGGCCACTAAACGCACAATTAAACCAGGCGATTCTGTGATAGTTGATGTCGAGTTTCCGCAAGGTGCAGAGACAGTTGGCGCGAACAGTGTTGTTGATAAAGTATTCTTCTTTGAGACTGGTGATGCTTTGGGTGAGCCGACTACGGTTTCTGGCTTTGAGTCATTGCTGCGCTCACCTGCTGAAGCTGCCGCTAGTCCCACTCCATCGGATGAAGATTTGACTGATGAAGATCGGCAGATGCTTGCCTCTTTGTTCTCTATCGGCAATAGCAATTTAGTCGGTGCTCGCTCTATGTCGATGCTACTTATGGCGGTTGAAGGTGGTGTGCAAAGAGAGTCGC
>CALRJJ020000594.1:0-3937 GCA_943367505.1 Flavobacterium psychrophilum
TTGTAAGACTTAAAGGTCTTGAGGGCTAAAGTTTTATCGAGCATCATGTGTTTGGCCAGATAAATGTTGCCCATTCCGCCTGAACCAATGACGCTCAGAATCCTATATTTGCCATCAACCATAACATCCAGCAGCTCTACTGCGCCTGATGGCGCGGCCGCATCATAGAATGTTTCTGGCTTCAAAGGCTGATCGCTCAGGGGAATGAAAGATGATTTCGATAGTTCACGGGTAAGCTCGTCCATCTGGTCTATCGAATCCTTCTAGTAGTAATCTTCTGCCCGTACTGTTCTGCCCGTACTAATCTGCCTGTACTGTTTTACCAATATTTCTTCAGCTATTGCTTTTGCCGATATTCTTCTGCGGATATTTATATGCAGCCCAGTATAGTCCTAATGTATTTATTTGGTCTAAGTACTTGCGGGCGTCGAGGCAAGGCGTCATGATATGAGGGTTATCGAGCAATCTGATTGGGTCATTTTTAGTGAAATTCATGCGAATGTACAGGCGCTTACTCACCCAGCGAAATTATCTTGGCAGGTCCCTGGGGGTGGTTGCTCTTGCCGGCACAGTATTTGCAATCAGTGGTTGCGACTACATTGAAGGACTGACCAAGCCGGCTGAGGAAGCCCCAGAAGTCTCGCAGCCGCACTTGAAAGTGGTCAAATTGGCTGATGAATTTAAGGCCATACAAGAAGCTAGAATTTATGTGCCGATCTATTCAGCAATTTATTATGAAGATAGGCGACGCACCTTAGAGTTGGCAGCTACTCTTAGCGTGCGTAATACTGACATGAAGAATTCAATTATTTTACGCAGTGTTGATTATTATTCGACCGAAGGCAAGCTAGTGAAGAAGTATCTTACAGCGCCAGTTGAATTGGGCCCGATGTCGACTGCTGATTTCATTGTTGCCCGCACTGATGTTAGTGGCGGTGCTGGTGCTAATTTCATTGTTGATTGGTTGGCAGCTAAGGCTGTCTCGGTGCCAATAGCTGAAGCTGTAATGGTCAGCACTGGTTCTTCTCAGAGTATCTCATTTGTTAGTCGCGGCGAGACTGTAACACAGCCGAAGTAAGCTCTTAAATCTAAAACTCCAGTGCCTCTTTTAACGACTTTTTTGGGGTTGTTATAAAGTTGACGTGGTGAAACTGTTGGCGCAGTTTCTTCATCTCTTCTTGCCCAATTCTTGGGCATTCTGCCAGGTAGATAGTTGCGCATTTCTTAGTCTTTTGACATAGGTACTTGATACCATCAGCGGTTACTGCCGTTTGGGTGAGTCGCAAAATTTCTAGGGCTTTAATTGAAGCGAGTTCCTTCACTCCAGCGTCTGTTATTAGGGTGTATTCAGCTTTGATTTCTACTAAAGTCTGGCAGGGAGATATCGCTTTAGCGCCTTGGTCATTGAAGGCGGTGTGATTAAGATTGACCCTTTGTAGTTTCAGTTTTGTTAGTTGGCTTAGATCTTTGTTTTCAAATCCGCAACGGCTGATCGTCAAATTTTCAATCCAGTTGGTATTGGCTATGCGTGCGAACTCTTTATTCGAAATGTTTGAGAATTGTTCAACTATCAAGCGGCTGTCTGCTGTCGGAGTCTTTAATTTATGCTCGAATCGATCAATGTTAATTTGAGGAAGTTCCTCGGCGGTTGGATATATTTTGCGTATCTGAGATTGATTTGAGATCGAACTGCTAATTGAAGGCGCTGTTTCCTTTGGTGTGGAGAGTTTTTCCGCGTGGCCAATCGTATGAAAATATAGAGCTATAGCCATTCCCAGTGTGCTGATGATAGCGGCTGTGATTGCGAAAAAATAGACTCCTTTTCTCTCATTGTTTTTGAGGCTTGCGCGTTCAGTGCCCGCTTCATCGTTGTCGTCTAGATCATCGCCAGCATCATCATCTCCTTCATCTTCTTCTTCGCTTGAGCCTTCTCCGAGTGAGTCTTCTTCGTCAAATCTGCCTCGCGCGCTTGTGCTTCGATGACTGTGCTGAATTGTCTCGTCGAGGCGTATCAGCAGCTGAAGAACTTCTTCTACGTTTGCATATCTATCGTCCGCTGACTTAGCCAACATTTTTGCTAGCAATTCTTCCAGCGCTTTGGGACAGGTCCTACCGTTCATGGCTGCCCTAAGGCTTGGAATTGGTGCGCTTTGATGCAGGAGTAGAGTGGTAAGAGCGTTGTTACCTAAATAGGGTGGCTTTCCTGTCAACGCCTGAAACAAGGTACAGCCGCATGAATAAATGTCGCTGCTTTCCGTTACTGGTTGACCCATAGACTGCTCTGGGCTCATGTAGAGAGGGCTGCCGAAAACGGCTCCTAGTGTCGTTAGTTTTTGTGTTTCTATTGAGGGCTGTGCTAGTGACGCTATACCAAAATCAACGATTTTAACGGTTTCAGTATTTGCCAGATTGGGCTGCGATTGCAAGAAGATATTGTCAGGCTTTAGATCGCGGTGAATGATCCTTTTTTTGTGCGCAGCCACGAGACCGTGACAGACTTGAATAAAGATTGATACTGCTTCTTCTACGGACAAGAAGCGACAATCGTCTAGCTTCTCTCTTAGTGATTGGCCAACTAGCCGCTCCATCGTGTAATACGGCACTTCTCCGTTGACATAGCCAAAGTCGAAAACTTCAATCACGTTGGCGTTGCTTAGTTTTGCGATCGCCTGAGCTTCCCGCTGAAAGCGCAGCTTTTCTTCTTGAGTCAGGTTCGTTGATTTGAAGGTCTTTAAGGCAACCTCTTTGTCGAGCATTAGGTGTTTAGCTAGGTAAACACTGCCCATCCCGCCCGCGCCAAGGAGCTTCAATATCTTGTATTTGCTGTCGACAATGGTGCCCAGTAGCTCAATGGCTTGGCGGGTTTGTTCTTCGCTTTCGAGAGTCGCTGCGATGGTTTTATCGGCAACAGTGAACAAGGATGATTTGGATAGTTCGCTGATGAGATCTTCCATATCTGCCTTTTATTCTTTTGTTGCGCGCAAAAATTTTGTGGCGGTGTTTCGTCTTAAGCCCTCAAACATCCCTAAAGCTAGTTCGCTCCAGAACTGTTGCGGACGTTCTCGAGCTGTTCTTTCTCTTGTTGAATTTTTTTCTTTTGAGTACTGAGCGAGTTGACCATCTCTTTTTCGTACTGTAGCTGTTGTTGTTCGATGGCCTGCATGTTGGCCTGCTTCTCTTGCCGCAGAGCGCGCTTTTCTTGGGCTTTCAATTTCTTCTTCAGGGCATCCGGGTCTTGGGCGCCGTCTGGCCCTGGTTGCCAGTTTGGCCCCAACGGATTCGCTCCGGCCGATACGGCTGTGCCAACGCCCATGGCTGTGTTGATTTGATTAATACTCTGATTGAGCAAATTTTCGATAGTTGTATGTTGCTGGGGGTTGAGTTCGCCACCATTTTGCTGGCGTTCATTCTTCACCCTGTTCTCGATATTAGCCACGTCCATATGCAGCTGGTTAGCCTGCTGTTCGTTGAGCTGCCCGTTCTTCAGGGCAGCGTCGATTTTCTTGTGTTGTCGCTTGATGCGCGCATTGATGTTGTCTGCTCTTTTTGCCTTACCAGCCATGCTCTGGCCCGCAAGTGCCTGACCAGACTCCTGAGCTAGCGCCGGCGACGCAACAAGGCATTGAAAGCTGGAAACTACCAGATTTGCTGCGGCGAGTGTAAGCGTAAAAGAAGCTGTGGCAATATAAGAAGATACAAGAGTGCGACGATTTAACACTGGCATTCCCCTCGGGTCTAATTCTATGCTTCGCCTTTTGTACCCAGGCCGCAAATAGATTTATCAGAGGGACGTGTCAAATGGTCCTAATTATTTAGTCAGCGCCTTCTGCCAGGCTGCGGTCGTTAGGATTGAATGAATCTGCTGGAATGGCGAAACCGCGAGTGCTTTTTCTCTCTTCAGTAGATTTCGTTTCTTTGGGGATGTCTTGCTTTTCCA
>CALRJJ020000595.1:0-3908 GCA_943367505.1 Flavobacterium psychrophilum
CACTGTTGGCGGCTCTTTGCATGGTTTAGGTTTATGGGTTGGGTCGACAAACTGCGAACTTCTCCTAACATGGTCTTGTTTGTAGTTTCGTTCGCCCTCTGTATTGAAGAAGTCTTGTATGGGGCGGTTGCCCCCCTGACTCCGATGTCGCCAGCTCATATAAAAGACGAACACATGGTAAGCACCCTATATGGTGCTTACGCCTTGGGTCTTATTATTGCCGCTCCCATTCTTGCCCTGATTACCGATCGTATTGGTCGTCGCAAGCCAATGATTGTCGGAGTGGTGATGCTCTTCATTTCGGCTGTTCTTTTTCTCGTCGGTACTACTCCTGATGTGGTGATCTTTTCCCGCATATTACAGGGCGCTGGTGCTGCTTGTACTTGGACGGCCGGTCTGGCCTTGGTGGCTGAATACTTTGTGGCGCGTCGTGTGCGTGCCATGGGCTTTGCTCTCTTGGGTGGCACTATTGGAGCTGTTATCGGCCCTTTGGTGGGCGGCGAAATGTATGATATTTTTGGTTATGCCTTAACCATTTATTTCATGCTCGGACTCTTGGCTGTCGATTTCATTTTGCGTTTTGTTTTCATTTCTAAGAAGCAGATAGCCAAAGTCAAAGGTCCATGGAAAGATACTTTTGCCGAAGTTGGTGGCATTGTCACTGACAAAAGTGTTCTTACTGCTGCTTTTGCTGTGGCGCTCGCAGCGGCAGGTTGGGCCATGATGGAGCCGCTCTTTCCTATGCACGTAATGCGCATTGCCAAAGCGACGCCAGCGACAGTCGGAGCTCTGTTTACCTTTTCCAATTTGATTTACGCTTTTATGCCACCGGCTGTAGATGCGGTTTCTAATAAAATTGGCGTGCGTCCCACCGCCGTGATTGGTTTATTGGTTACAGCGATTTCTATGCCTTTATTGGCTCTAACACCTAATCTCACTCTCGCCACTGTTGTGCTCTGCCTGATTACTGTGGGTTATGCTTTTACTATGAATCCTACCTCGGCTGAGCTAGGAGATGCAGTGGATAGGCGGGGTTCTACCTCTTATGCCATAGCCTATGCTGTTTCCAATCTCTCTTATTCACTGGGAATGATCGCTGTTGACGCTTATGTTGAGTTTGTTACTGACTCGGCTCATAAGCTGCAATTGCTGCACATTCTCTCGATTACAAGCGGCCTATTCTTCCTCTGTGTTCCACTGTTTCTCATAAAGGTAAAAACGCAATGTCCCGCTCCATCGTCAACCAACTGAATGACCGATTTCTGCCTGAAGATGAGCGCCTTTCTCGGCGTGAAATGCTTAAGGGTATGATGGCCACCGCAGCTAGCTTGATGCTGAGTTATGGCTTCTCTGGTGGTGCCTTTGGTAAGGCCCGCAATGATCACAAGATTATTGTTATAGGGGCTGGGTTTTCGGGGCTAGCCGCAGCTTATGAACTATTGGCAGCTGGTTATGATGTTACGGTGGTGGAGGCCCGTGGACGAGTCGGCGGGCGGGTGCAGACACTTTATGACTTCATTCACGGCAAGCATGTTGAAGCCGGTGCTGAGCTAATTGGCGCTAACCATCCGACCTGGCAGGCTTACGCTAAGCGCTTCAAATTAGAGATGCTAGAGCGCACTTCTTACCCTGATAGTGAACAACCTTTCTATTGCAATGGTGAGCTGCTTGCCCCGAAAAAGGCCGAGGCGCTCTGGGAAGAAGTGGGTCATTATCTCAGTGCCTACAATAAAATCGCTGAGCCCATTGATGCTTATCAGCCCTGGCGCAGTCCCAACGCCAAAGAGCTAGATGCTAAGACTGTAAACACCTGGATAGAAGAGCTTAAGTGCTCAGACCTCTGTAAGAAGGCCATTCGTTTGTCGGAAGCATCAGATGCAAATGATCCCGGTTGGCAGAGTCTGCTGGGGCGGCTGGCTGTTGTTAAGGGTGGTGGCGTCGAAAAATATTGGACTGAGAGTGAACGTTTTCGCTGTAAGGGCGGGAATGTGCAATTAGCCGAGAGATTGGCCGATGCCATTGGTCGGCAGCGCATTCATTTAGAATTACCGGTTACTGCAGTCGATGTACGAGCCGATAAAGTGGTGGTTTCGTTAGCTAACGGCAAGAAAAAGGAAGCCGATGATGTGATACTAAGTGTGCCACCAGGTACTTGGAAGCGTATTACTTTTACACCGTCATTCCCGCCTCAGCTTTCACCGCAAATGGCAAATCAAGTCAAGTTTTTGTCTGAGGTGCGTACGCGTTTCTGGGAGCAAGACAAAGTTTCGCCTGTCTCGCTTAGTGATGGCCCTGTGGCTGAAACCTGGGAAGCCACTGATATGCAGTCGGCCACCGGTCATTCTTGCTTGACAGTGTTTGCTGGTGGTAATGCCGCTGATTATGGCCGGGGCTGGCCGACTGAACAACGGATGGCGCACTATGCCCTTGAGATTCAGAAAATCTACCCAAGTTATGCTCACAATTTTGTTCAAGGCAAGTTTATTGACTGGCCTTCTGACCCCTGGTCGCAGGCTGGCTATTCCGCCCCGGCTCCGGGCCAAATCATGACCCTTGGGCCAATTCTTTATAACGGCCTGGGTCGATTACATTTTGCCGGAGAGCATACGAGCTTTGCTTTTCAGGGCTATATGGAAGGTGGCTTGAATTCAGGTGCTGATGTAGCTAAGCGCATAGCTTTGCGTGATGGCGTCGCTCCTAAAGTCTAGAGTGCCTAGTCTGCTGTCCTAATTCGGGTGCCCGAAATCTAGGCCTTCGTCAGTTTGCGCCCTAAAGTTAGAACAATTGGAAGCATAAATAGTGGCGCTAGGGCTGAGATTGCCAGGCCCCAATGCAAGCTGTACTTGTCGGCAATAACGCCAACTAGCCAGGGCATAAAGATGCCGCCAGCGTTGCCGAAGGCGGCTAAGGCACCGAACATGGTGGCGCCGCCGTTAGGGTATTTATCTGCGGTTATGGCCAGCATGGTTGGCCAGAGACAGCTTCCTGTCAGGCCAGCTAGAATGCAGGCAATTAAAGCAACTATTCTAATTGGGCAAAATGAACCTAGTAAAAATAGTGCCACTGATAAGCCGCAGCCCCACGACATAATTGTGCATGAATCAAGTTTGGTGCTTAAAGCGCCGATGCCCATGCGACCAATCGCCATGCAGATAGAGAAGAAGAAGAGTGCAGCACCGCCAACCCATTGAGGATATTTTAGGGCAAGTTCAGCGTAGGCTGGTAGCCATTGCGCCATACCTAGCTCGGTGGCGCCACCGAGAAAAATTGCAGCTAAGGCGCCAACAAACCAGAGCGAACCAAGCAGCTTGAGAAAAGGTATGCGTTCTTCGCCTTCGCTGGTTAGAGCCGGGAATTTTACTACCCCGAGAGCAAAAATAAGAAGGGCTGGCAGTGGTATCAAAAGCAAGCAAGCTAGTCGCCACGAGATATTGCATTGCAGGGCAATCGTGCCGGCCATAACTGTGAGGGTGGCGCCCACGCAATAAAATGAATGAAGCCAGTTCATTGATGCTGAGCGACTCTCTGGATTTATGGCTGAGACGATTGGACTTAAGACCATGTCTAGCACACCAGCACCAAAGCCTAGAACAAAGTTGGCCCAGAGTAGTATCTCGTAAGTTGGCGACCAGGCTGTCAGAAGCAAGCCCACCACTAGTAGGGCGTTTCCTGCTAGGGCAAAGAGTTTTGCCCCAAAGCGATCGGCTAGGGGGCCGGTTAATAGAATTGCCGCTACCAGTCCTGAAAATGTAAAAGCGCCCAGTCTACCTAATTCTTCTTGGGATAGGCCCGTTCCTGCTCCTGCCCCTATACCCGTGCTTATAAACGAATGCTGAATGGAGACAAGAAATATTGGCAGCAAATTGACGCCAATTGCCAGGCTCATCATGGCGCCGTAGCAAAGATAG
>CALRJJ020000596.1:0-3902 GCA_943367505.1 Flavobacterium psychrophilum
CTTGACTCAGTGCTATGTTGACGCAGCCCAAGCACGTGGCCAAATTCATGGGCACTGGTCTGACGTAACTGTTTGGGAGCCTGTGCGCCCCACTTCCGCAAATACTCAGTTTCGACATGAACAATGCAACGCGCACGTGCAACACCTGACCAGGGGTAGAATGTTCTCCCCACTGAATCAGCACCACTTTGTGGACACCAGAAATACAAAACATCGGCCTTTCGTGGATCGTCAACAAACTTGAACTTGACTATGCCCTCAGCTTGAACCCAGGCCCAATCATTTATTCCTTCTTTGAGTATAGAAGCATAGCTAGGAACATAATGATCGACACGGCTCAAACGCTCAAAAAAGCCCGGTCTATCAAACATTGAATAAAGGGTCCGACATTTATCAACAGTAAGATCAGGACCAACAAAACCTGATGGTAACTGCAAACCATCGGCAACCCAAACCTTGATCTCACCCTCAGATTTATCCCAACGCATCAACTTACCGTCTTGTAACTGCGAATACGGACGAATCGAATGAAATTGCTTCTTCCAGTCTTTCAGGGCTTGAGCCGCCAGTTTGCCCCACTCGCTAGAAGGATCGCTCATCACCACCACACGACAAAGAGCATGCTCCGCTATCTCCATTTCATTTGAATAGAGTGCAGAGACAGCCAAATAATATTGCAATGAAGCATCGCCTGGCTTCTTTTTTACACATTGTTGAAAGAGCTTACAAGCCTCAGAATAGTTTCGCACCATGTATAGCTGCAAAGCCTTCTGCTGCAGCTTATCTAAATCGGTAGCCGCTGAACTCGAAGAGCGCGCACTCTTTTGCTTAGCCTTGAGCGCAAGTGCTTCGTCATCAACAGCAATGGAAAGACACCAAGCAAGAAGCAAAACGCCTGCCAAAATTTTGGAAGACAACCACTTATAGATCACTTGATTCACACTCACCGCTAAACTGTTGTGGCTTTCATTCCCTTTCCAGCAGCAGTCAAAACCAGTACACCCCGGCATCAGGCCAAATTTAAAAGTACTTTCGACAGTTAGCAGCTGCCTACAACTGCTAATATTAGTCTAGATAAGAGTAGTGAGTGAGCCGCGAACTTTGTAAGATCACAGGTGCCACCATCGACGAATCAATCTACAGTCATCTTGCCGGTACGTTACTGGGCACCGCCAGTGGTGACGCCCTTGGTCTCTACATGGAAGGCTTATCGGGCAAAACTATTTCTGCCTGGTTTCCCCAGGACACCGACCGCTATTATTTAGTCGACAATATTGGCTTCGTCAGCGACGATACCGAGCAGTCGGCCTTAGTGGCCCAATCAATTGTTAGCGCGCCTAAAGACATCAGAGCCGCTACCAAAGCCTTTAAAATAGCAATGCTGGGCTGGTTCTTTAGACTACCTTTTGGAGTTGGCCAAGCCACTAGCCTGTCATGTCTAAAAATGTTGACTGGTGCAAAACAAACTGGCATCCACTCTGCTGGCAACGGGGCGGCTATGCGCGCGGCCATCATCGGCGTCTTTTATCACGACAATCAAGAATATCGCATCAAGCTCGGCGAAAGCATTGCCCGCACCACTCACCTCGATAAAAGGGCAACTGACGGTGCTCTTTTTGTGGCTGAATTAGCCGCGGCCGCCTATAACAATAGGCAATGCAAAGATCAAGCCAGTCGCTACAAATCATTTGATACGGCTATCAATGTTATTCAAGAAACCTGGTTACGCGAAGCCCTAGACTTAGCTCGCAACCTCGCTGAGCAGCAAGCATCCATAGAAGCAGCCGCTCAACAGCTAGGTTGCAGTGGCTTTGTCAATCACAGCGTAGCCCTTGCTGCTTTTGCTTTTCTGCGCTGGGGCGACGACTCTCTCACAGCGCTACAGTGGACAATCAAAGCTGGCGGTGACACCGATAGCAACGCTGCCATCGTGGGGGCCTGGTGCGGCGCTCTTCATGGAGAAGAGGGCTTGCCGAACCAGTTAATCAACAAAATCAATGATGGTCCTTTTGGCCCTAGCCACTTGCGTAAGCTCGCCCGCGCCTTAGCTGATTTAAAATGCGGCAAAAGCGCGGCACCGGTAGGCTACTGCTGGCCAATAGCTCTCGGGCGCAATGTCGTGCTCATCCCGGTCATCCTCAGCCACGCATTGCTGCGACAGCTGCGCCGGGCAACTACTTCACTTCGCCCTTAAATTTAAGTGCTTTCAAAAAGGCAGCGGCTAGCTCTTTATCAGAGAATGGATTTTGACCAGTTATCAATTCTCGATCTTGCACAACTTTGCTTTTCTTCGCTGCAGCAGTCTGCAATTTACCGCCGGCTGCTCGCAAAGCATCTTCTGGATAGAATTTCATGTAGCCTCCCAGGGCAGTGGGCTCGTTGAGCTTCTCTTCAGCATCACTAAAAACAGTCATGCGATAGCCCTGATAAGTCCAAAGTTCTTTAGAAGTCACAGGCTTTTCTGCTGCATCCCTATTGTTATTCTTCTTGCTTGCGCTTGCAGAATGGCTGACTTCAAGGGCCTTACCCAATTCAACAGGCTTGTTTAGAGTGGAGAGAAGAGCAACCGGTCCGTGACAAATTAAGGCTGTGGGCTGATTCTTGCTATGAAAATGTCTCAAAATTTTGCCAAGAGAAGCATCTTTCCACAAGTCTTCCATCGGTGCATGACCACCAGGAACGAAAATACCCACGTACTGATTGAGATCACCAGCAGCTATAGCTGAGAGTTTTTGCGGGTGAGCAAGTTTAGGATCTTTGAGTAGCTCTTTTACGGCATTGTATTCAGCGGCACTGGCAAACAAAGCTGGTTTGTCAGAACTTACATCCATCGCTGGTTGATTGCCCTGGGGATTAACGTATACAGGCTCGAAACCAGCCTTTATCAAAGCCTGCAGGGGCACACCCAGTTCGTTCATGTAAAATCCGGTGGCGTGCTGAACTCCATCTTTGAGGGTGAGGGCCTTCTCACTAGACAAGACCACTAACACTTTTCCTTGAAAGACGGTTGGAGCTTTAGACTGAGCTTCTAAAGTGGAAAGACCTAGACCAGCTGCAACAACTAAGGCAGCCACTCCTCGAGTGAAGCGATTGAAAAGAGACATGTTTTCCCCTAAAGCCTAGATTGTCCTACGTAAGCTACTAGTCGCCGATACGATTTAGCCAATCTGCCCAATGGAAGTGCATTGGTTAACCATGGCGCAAATATTTTACAAAGACAATGTACACCAATTAGGGTGTAGCTTCAATTATGTCTGGTTTTACCGAGGGATTTTGCGCAGCAGCAAGACGTTCTTGTTCGGCGCGATGGGCACGAACCCTGGCGAAATGACGGAACATGGCATCGGGATCATCAAAAATTCCATACAGCTCGCGATCGCGCGGACTGACAGTGCCATCTTTGACCATGTACTGAAGCATCTTATCAACCATTCCATACTTTTCTTTGCCAATGAAGCCGACCGGTACTTCACCAAGTTTTCCTGTCTGGATATGAGTAAGCGTATCAAGATTCTCAGCGGCAGTGCCGATTCCACCGTCTTCACCAGTGAATGCCTGAGCCTTTTTCAATACTTCCATTCGAGTGTAGAAATTGCGATGGGTCAATGTTAGGGTCTGATAGCCATTGCCGCGTTTTTCATGAGGTAATTTGAGTACCACACCGATGGAATTACCGCCGGCTTCATAAGCGCCGCGGTTGGCTCCCTCCATCGTGCCAGGCCCACCGCCGGTCATAACGTCGTAACCCTCTTGCACAGCCCTACCACCAATGTACCGAGCCCGTTGATAGCGGAAGTCATTCTCGGCAAAGCGAGCAGAACCATAAACAGTCAAGATCGGCTTAGGATTGGGCCTATTGGCCAGAGCATCAAGACTGTAAGTGAAATCTTGGTGGCCACCAA
>CALRJJ020000597.1:0-3886 GCA_943367505.1 Flavobacterium psychrophilum
AAGCATAGCCGCACAACGGCTCGGACGATTGCCTCGACGGCTCTTTCTTAAATAATCTCGACTCAAAATAACGCCTGATCCTTGAATGTCAGTCAATTATAACCATACTGAAGATGCAATCACGGCCAGCAAGACCGCCAAGCTGTTAGGCCCAATGACAGCAAATAGACCTGAACCTTGTTTTTAAACTGGCCCAGGGATTAAAGTAAAAGATATGATTAGCCGCGTAGTCAAGAGAAGCAAATTTGGGAGCTGGCACATCCATTGCCTGCTTCCCCTTGTCGGCTTTCAGCTCTTCACCTTGGCTCAACCAGGCTGGGCGGTCCCAGGAGTTCAACCATATATCACAGTTCATTTTCCCAGCACTGAGGTCGGTAACTACTGCCTAATCAAACCGGGGAAAGTCTATACAGAAGATCAGCGCCTGAGCGACTACAAGCCAGCGCGAGGGGCGATAAATATACCAGCAGATAGCCGCATTTCGCTAAAGCTCGGCTACTTTGGGCACGCCAACAGAAGCACGCTAAAAGCTATACCAGTGCCTTTATTGCGCTATCTCAACCTCTCTAAACTCGAGGTCGACAACGGCGAGTTTCAAGACTTGCTACATTTCACAGACTTAGTTAGCCTCGACATGAGCGGCACAGACGTAGATGACGCTGGTACTCGAGGGCTGCGCAATCTGACAAAACTCAGACATATCGATGTGGGCTTTTGTCCAATCGGCCTTGGCACAGTCGAAGAAATTTCCAATCTCAAAGATCTCCAGAATCTGGCTTTTGCCAGCAATACCCTGGGCGATAAAGCTGGTCCCATGCTAGCCAAACTAAAAAAGCTCCAGCTGCTCGTGCTATCAACTACTGTCATGACTGATAGTTGCATTAAAGACATTTCGTGCCTGAGCGAACTTGCAGAACTCGGCCTTGCTCGCAACAGCGTCACCGACAAATGCATCGACAGCATCTTGAAAATGAAAAAGCTCAAACGACTCAATCTGGCTGATACAAAAGTAACTTTCGCTGGCCTGATGAGACTCAATCAGCTTCCTGAACTGAACCACTTATTGTTGCGCAAAAGTCAATTGAGCCCAGAGCAGCTAAAGCAACTGCAAAAGCGCCTGCCCAAAGTCGTTTTAGAAGAAGGTACAAAAGCAAAAGACTTTGACCCCGATTTGTTTAAGCCGCTTCACTAGCCTTACAAACAATGATAGATTTAGTTGCGCATTCCCAAATTGAGTTATTTTATGCAACGCACCTTTTTGCTTTCCTTTGCAGCACTCCTACTCTCTACTGCTGTCAACATCAATGCGGCGCACGCTAGCAACGAAGTGGCAAAAGCAGCACCAGAACTAAAGCAGGCTGGCGTAAGCAAAAGTGCAAAGAAGTGGCAGGCGGAAGAATGGTTAAGCAATCGCACCTCACCTTTGCTCTTGCCCGGCGAAGCAGTCAAACAGAAGGCCCAACACAAAGGACCAGTGCGCTCCTTTGCTAAGGCCGTCGCTAAGGGAACCGCCAAAGAACTAAAAACTAGCATGCGAAACATGAGCGAAGAGATGGTCTTCGTTTTCTCAGCCCAAGACATCGATCCTTTCAAGAAGAGCGCTCCGGTAAACAAACCAGCCATAGTCTTAAAGTTCAATCTTGTCGATGGCTCAAGCTGCTATCTGCGTCGTTTTCCTGATGGTAGCTATATCATCGAAGATGGCTTTGCTGACGGCACAGTGATATTGCCAGATGGTGCAGAGAGCCACGCTTATATAATTGAATATCCTAATGGCAGCAAAGGTCGCCTTGTTCGCAAGACAAATGGAACTACGGTAATCTACAGACCAGACAAAACCACCACGACAATTAGCAAAACTAATTCAGGCGGTTACACCGTGCGCAACAGCAAGATTGGCTACATGGGCGAAGCCCGGCCGGATAGAAGCGGTGTCCACTACGAACTGGGCGAGTGGTAAGGTAGCGCCTTCGGCTTCACTGTTTTCCCCAAGTTGACATTATTGCCAAACGACTGACCTAAGCCATAGGCAGAGCGGTCGTGGTAGCTACCACGGCTTTGAAAAGTGCCGAGATTTTTCTTGTCCATATACTTCTGATTGGCGCTTTCAAGCTGATTGCGTAACACCATTAGACTATTGCTTGGTGTCCTGCCACAAGTTTGCTTCTCCTCGGCAATTAATTGATTGGCTCTCTCCAAAATTCGGTCAGAAGCACCAACTCTGAAACTGCGCCTCTCGTAGGCGGCGCGGAATAGCCAATTGCTTTCTTGTCTAATTGAATCAATCAGCCATGTGGCAATTTCCATTGTGCAATCAATGTTTTCTGGCGTACCAACAAAAGTGGGATGCCACTCTTTTCTATCGCCATAGTAGCCACCATAAATAGGGCGCATAATGAAGCGGGTGTAGTAGAGAGTGCAGGCCGCATGCATAATGCTGCGAATCCAGGGATCAAGCTTCAAATAGGCATCAACTTCAACCACTTCAACATCTTCAGCGCTATCGGCAACCTGAGCCATATCGAGGTTATGCTTAGAGAGAAGCTCCATAGCCAACTTCATGGCGGAGTTGCGTTCGTTCTCATTCTTATTGCCATCGGCCAGAGCTAATAGCTTACGAATCTTTTGCGCCATAGTATTGGAAGAAGAAGAAGAAGGCGCTTCGTTGACTGTTGGCATAGAAATTCCCAAAACCCGCAGATCCACTCTAGCACTTGACAGTGACCGTAGCATTAGGAACTTTGCATTTCGGGAGCAAAATCAGGCTTTAGTTACTTAATCAAAATTTCAGCCCGCAGAGGGCTTTGAACACTTATTGCCAAATGGCTAAATGGAAAGCTAGCGTCCACCCGGCAGCCCCGGTACCCGACGAGCACCATATATGATGTCACTCTTGGCGCCCGTGCCAGCCCCGCGAGCAGATGACGGAAAATAAGCAGGAAAATAAGCCTGAAAATAAGACGGATGAGTATATAAGTAGCCTCCCGGAAGAGGAATTTTCTGCTTATTCAAGCCAGAAGGCGCCATGGTATACAATCCAAGATTCTCAAGTTTTGTCTTATCAAAATTGACAAAAATAATTGACTTGCCATCGCTGGACCACTCAGGTATAGCGCTAGTTTCTCCTGGACGAGTCAATAATTGTTCAGCCCCCGTACTAACATTGACACTGAAAATTCGCCAGTCAACTCCACCGAAATAACGCATAAAGACCACAGTATCACCACCTGGAGAAAGCCAGGGATCATAGTCACCGAGCTTAAAACTAAGGGCAGCAGACGTTGGAGTAATTTGTGGCGCTGTTAACTGGCGAAAGCCACTGCCATCCAATTTCATTGTATACAAGCAGCAAGTGGTCGCTTTCAAGTCGAGAGGCACCACAGGGAAGACAATTCTTCCATTGACACAATGAGGATCAGAAACCGCTAGCCCAGCCGGTGTAGGTACGCGCGTTGCTCTTCGTGAGGACAAACGGTATAGCCTCAACTCTGGCAACGAAGTCAAATTAGACCTGTGCACGTACAGAACAGAATCGTTGTCTACCCAGCTGCTATTAGCGTTTAAAACATGCGCTGCCGTTGGCTCAATAGACAATTGATGCGAACCATCAATATCGGCGATCACAACTTCGGTGTGCAAATAATCACTGCCATTCTCCTCGGCTATTCCACCGCCTAGCAAGCGATTATAGCGAGTAAAAGTTATGCGCTTACCATCAGGAGAGACCCTCGGGTGCGACAGTTCACGCTTCTCATCAAACAAAATCGAACGAACGCCACTGCCATCCAATCTGGCAGCATAAATACCAAACAGGTCTGGCCCGCGATAGCCGAAAAGCCAAGGGCTTGACGCAACAATGTTCTGCCAGAAAAATCCTGTCAGCAGC
>CALRJJ020000598.1:0-3885 GCA_943367505.1 Flavobacterium psychrophilum
TGCGGGTTAAAGCCGCCATTGAAGCCAAACAGATCGCCGCCTACTGCGGTCAGCTCATCGATTTTGGAGAAAATCCATTGGTTGTCACGCACATAGCCGTCTTTGTCACGGGGCAGGCGGTAGAAGGAGCAATAGTCACACTTTGCCACACAAATATTGGTGTAATTGATGATCCGCATCAGCAAATAAGTAGCGTGATTGGGCTTGTGGTAACGATCGCGCACGATGCTGGCCAGTTCAATTAGCTCGTCGTTTGAGGCATTTTTCCACAACCATTCAGCCTGCTCGCGGCTGATCCTGACTTGGTTTTGGAGCTGTTCTTTGATGCTGCTTGTGGTTATATTCATGGGCTTTTTTTTGTGTGCTCGGGAGCTTTTTTCTCTTTCGCTTGCCCCGAAAGCTTGATGCTTATTGGCAAAATTGTCGCAGATTACGGCAGATTTAATCGAAAAATTGGGAATAGCACGTAAAAGTACGTATTAACAAGGCCGTCGGTTTGACATAGACTTCGGGTTGAATCGATATATGGGGGCTGAACATGGTTGCTGGAGATGGACACGCCACAGATGTTAGAGTCGGGAAAACCACCGACACAGGCTCTGTCGCACAGTTAAGTCATGATGTTGGCGTCAAGATGGTAGGAGAAGCCTACCCCCTGCGCACAGCTATGTCATTGCCAGTATCCGCTCCGGGAGACTTACAGATTGTCAGCGCAACCGCCGCTGCCGCCCCTGCTGTGATCGACGCAGCACCATTCGACAAATCTAAATCAGTCAGTCAGTTGATTCAAGACGGTTCGATTCGCCGTTCTGAAGCTCCTAGCCCAACCCCTGAAGTAGCTAAACCAGGTGCTCAGGCTGGTGTTACTGTCACGTATGCTGATGCTGCGGCAAACGACCCCACCAAAGTGCCCGATTTCATCATTAAGAAGGATGGCACGATTGAGGCCACTGGAGATTTCGAAGCATTGCAGCGCAAAAACGTTGTAGTGCAGGTAGAGCGTACCCCTGGTGATACTTCTGACCCTAACGATGCTCAGAAAAACGCTATCGATAAAGTTGTTAGCTATGCCTATGATCGCCTTGGTGCTGATCCAACCGTGGCCCAGAATGGTTTGAAGCTCAATGACGAATTTGGTTTGATTTCCGAAAACCTGGTGAAGAAGCTGGCCACCAATGGTGACCCAGGTATAGAACCAAGCATCGCTGATTCTCGCAGAGACTTCTCGCCTGAAAGTCAGCGCGCCATGTCTAACATGAGCCGTATGACTCCTGGTTCGCAAGGCAGTATGTCGCGTGGCGATGTAGAGCGTCAATTCCCACCACGGGATGTGCCTACACTGCCTGGTGAAACAGATAAAGTTCAAGATACAAAGAACGCTGTAGCTGGGATGTTCAATCCTGATAAAGCTGCACCGTATGAAACTGTGCGAGTTCGCAACAACAACTATGAAGTCGGCCGCTATGGCATGAACTATCCAGTCATGCGTGACTACTTCTATGGTTTGGGCGGCTTTGACCTTGATGAGATGGATGAAGATGGCTTCATTGCCATGCTCGGCAAGTTAGACAAAGACGGCAAGCTACCTAAGTCGTTCAAGAAATTCAAGAAGAAAGATGGTTCCTTCGATAAAGAAGCTGTCGGCAAATTCCTGAAATTCGCAAAAGGCATGAAGGAAGGCCATAAAGAAGGCCAACCAGAGGGCGTTACAGCGGCTGATGTCAAAGCCAACTTGCCTAAAGAAATGCAAGAAGAAATGGCCATGAGCCTGGTTGAGAAATACAACAAGGCTGGTGGAGATAGCGCTGGTAAGACAGCCTTGGCCTTCCACCTGGGCAAAGGACCAGATCAATTCACTCAAACAGACCTGAGCGACAAAGGCAATCAAGAGTACATGCGCTCCGCTGATCGCTTGGCTCAGTTGTCTGGCGCTCGTCATGGCATGGGTGAGAACGATCGCCTCGATTACAAAATCAGTACTGACGGCACTTCGATGGACGCTAAGATCGTCAGTCGTGCCTTCAGCCATGCAAGTAGAGTGGGCACCACTGGTTGGTGTGCCAAGGAGTTCCAAATTGCTTGGGCTAATACTGCACCTGAACTTGTTGGTTCGGGCGATGGTGTGCAGATGACTAGAGCCTTCCAGCGTAGTGATAAGTTCCAACAAGTTGATTGGCAGACTGCTCAAGAAGCTATGCGCGGCGGCAAAGCCGTTGCCGTCACTAGAACCTGGGACCCTTCAGTGGGCGACACTTCTCGCGGTGGTCACGTAGCTACTTTAGCTATGCAAAACGGCCGCATTATGGAAGCTAGCGATCACGTCACTCAATTCAACAAGAACAACGGACGCTACCAAACTAACAAAGACAAGTTCTTCGTCTATACCGGTTAGATTCTGGATTAGCATAAGCTGCACGCAGGCTTGAATTAGCCTTGGTTTGTCTGCAGCTTTCGCTTAAGTCAGATCTTTTATTTCGAGGTTGTTGACGTCGCCTCTAAACATACACATCTTGCTTATTTGTTGAGCGGGAAGGCTGTCGATTTGTTTTTTGACGTCTTTCTTTTTCGCTTGGGTAATCACTGAGTATTTTTCGCGCAAGAGCGTGGCGGCCTCGGCTACCATGGCTAAATCATCTCTGCTGCTATCGAAAATTAGAGCGATTCTCTCCACCGTGGATGGTGGCACGAATTGCTTGTCGCTGAGAATGCCAATGATGCGTTCGAAGCCAATAGAAAATCCACAAGCAGGAACATCGCGACCAGACATTTTGCCAACCATCTTGTCGTAACGCCCACCGCCAGCGATTGAATAGTTGTAACCAGGATATCTGATTTCAAAAATCGGACCGGTGTAATAACCCATGCCGCGCACCAGGGATGGTTCAAATTGCACTTTGAATTTATCGTTGGCTGTTTTTGAAACCACCGAAACTATGTTCTTGAGCAGCTTTACCACTTCTTCATCGGCACTAATTTTTTCTGCTAAGAAATTGAGCTGGTCCTCTTCTTTGGCTAGCTCGCCTAAAAGTTGTTTCAGTGCAGCTATAGCGCTTTCTGGATGTCCGTCTTTTGTTAGCTCTTTGGCGACGCCATCAAGGCCAACTTTGTCTAACTTATCGAGGGCAATAAAGACGCTGTCAAAGCGGTCTTCGGCAAAACCGCAGTGCTTGGCAATGCCCGAGAGCATGCGGCGATCGTTAATCATAATAGAGAAGCCATCAAAGCCAAGTTTGACCAGGGCTTCGGAGGTTGCTTGCAGCAGTTCGATTTCAGCGATTTCGTTTTTGACACCAAAGATATCAATATCGCATTGCGTGAACTGTCTAAAGCGCCCTTGTTGAGCGCTCTCTGCCCGCCATACAGAGCCGATTTGAATCGACTTGAAAGGATTAGGCAGGTTGTTCTGATTGTGCGAGTAGAAACGCACCAGAGGCACTGTCAGGTCGAAGCGTAAGCCCATGTCGGTAAGTTGCGCCCGATCAGCTTTGCTGTTGTCGGAATGGGCTTGGCTCAGTACTTTCTCGAGCTTCTCGCCGCGCTTTAGTACTTCAAAAATTAGCTGTAGATTCTCTCCGCCTTCGCCTCGCTTCAGCAGTTGGATGTTTTCTAAGCAAGGTGTTTCAATTTTAGTGAAGCCAAAGCGCTCATAGGTAGCGGTAATTATTTGCGTGGCCCAGTCGCGTAGACGTACTTCTGCCGGGGCGAAGTCACGCATGCCGCTGAGTGGGGCTGAGCTAATTTGAGTATCGGTGGCCATGTGGTTCCTTCTTAGATCTTGAGCTTAGGGCGTGGGCTTAGGTGTTGAGCTTAGGGCAATGTCAGGCAATCGAGAGGCAAGCTCTATTGGAGCCGCTCCCTGTGAACGCATACAAGAATACTGCAAAT
>CALRJJ020000599.1:0-3885 GCA_943367505.1 Flavobacterium psychrophilum
AGAGCGCGGAGATCTATACGCAGTTCTAGAAATGGATGCTAGTCATCTAGGCGCTGGTGGACTCACGCCCAATCGGGGACACGCCCGCATCATCAAAGACCTAAGCTCACCTTGGTCAGCCCAAGACATGCAATCAAATACCCCCTTGCGTGAACGCTTTAGAGAAGATGGCCTCGCCATCAGACGCACCGATGCAGTCGACAGCAAAGGGCAGCCGCTTTATGAACTAGACCCTAGCAGGATAGATATCGCACTGGGCAATACCTGGAAAAAAAGCGACAGCCACGAAATTGCCTCGGCAGACAAAGTCTTTGATACCACGCTAAGTGCAGGCAAAGAGGAGCATTTAAGACGGCTCGAAGAAAGAATTAAAGCCAATCCAACTGACCCTCACGAACGCCTCGAACTACTGAGCTGGAAGCTAGGCATGCTTAATTCGTCAATGGTTCATCAACTCAATGGCAAAGTTGACAGCCAAGCAGACGCAGCTCTTGTGCGCCTTGGAGGCGGAACTCGCATCGAGTCTCAGCACTTACTGAGCGAGATGTCTGCCTGCGAAGGAGAACTAAGACAGCGCTACTTAGCCAAAGAAGAGCAGCTGCACGGCAAGGAAGCGGCTCTAAAACTTGAGAAAAAGATCAACGACTTAGTCGATGGTTATAGCCTCTCGTCTGAAGGCGGAATCAACCTGACTTTGAAAGAACGTCAATATCTAAGTTCTCTTGGTCAGTTGAAGCGTGCCCTGTACGAAGTGCACGATATGGAATCTGCTATTGCTAGCAGACCGCGAGCAGAGCAGCTAGGCACTGCAGAGGAAACAGCGGCCAGAGCGATAGTAAACAACGATGTTCGTCGAGCAATTGGAGCCCATCAAGAAGCGTCCAACAATTTGAAAGCCGAGGCCACTTCCTCGAAACTTGCTGAAGCCTCCGCTGCAGAAGGCCACAAACAAATAACCGACAAAGTCCTTGCTCGCATACTTGAAAACAAGCACATCAATAAGTTTTGGAGCGCTCATGTTGCTTCGAAAATTGACATGCTGACAGGCTATGCCAACTTCAATGGCATGATGCACTATCTAAACAAGGTATGTGCTAGCAAAGATGGCGGCGGCTACTTGGTCTCTATCGATGTACGTCGCTTCAAACTCGCTAATGAATGTATGGGAAGAGAAGGAGCCGACGACGCCCTGCGCTACTTGACTCGTCATATCGCCAAAGAAATCGGCCTCAAAGACAGCGAGCTATTAGCTCGAGCCGGTGGTGATGAAATCATGATCTTCTTGGACAAATCACGCTCAAAAGAAGAAGTTAAAGCTCTCGTAGAAAAGCTCGATCAAATCCACCTAGCTTGCCAAGGTTACAGCGAACCGGACGCCAACGGCAAAACCTATGGCATGCTTCTAGTAACAAAAGATGATCCCGCGCATCCAGATCTAACCAATGGCAAGGCCAAAGAGCTTCTAATCAAACTAGCTGTAGGAGCTGTGGCCTTACACCCAGGGGATAGCGCACATCATCTAGTAGATCGCGCCGATGCAGTAATGAATCAGCGCAAAATTGCCCAAGAGAAAGTAGAAAAAGAAAAGATACAAGGCAAAACCGATAAATTCAGCTCAGTGCCAGATGCCTGGATGCCGGACCATCTAGTGCAGGCAAAGACGAGACATGGCGAAGAAGGCAATATTGAAGCTCGTTTGCTGACAAAGCATCAGTTACGCACCATGGAAGCACCACAACTTGAAGCCCTGAATCATATAAAACAATTTGAACAATTGACCGTTCCAGAACAGAACAAAGAGCGCCACAGGCTGCAGTTAGAAGTGGACAAATTCGTCCTCGAAGGCAATCAAGCCAAAGTTAAGGAGCTAAGAAGACAGCAAACTACCATCGAACAATTTGTGGCAATTAGTCCAGAAAAGCAAACCATATACAAGAAACATCTCCAGCTAGAATGCACAAAGTTCGAAAAAATGAATATAGAAGATCGCCGCATGTATTTAGAGCGACGAGAAGCCAGTGCTAGTCTATGGGTAAACCCACAGACTGACCTTGCCGCCAAAGAGATCTGCGACCGAAATTTGAGACGCTATGTATTTAAGGCCGAACGCGATTTTGCCGAGACTAACAAACAAGAGTCAGAGCGCGACAATTCTATTCGCGACTTCAGCAAGCCCCTAGAGCGATTCTCTGTTATTCAGGCTGACCTCAACAATATGAAACCAATAAATGATCAAATAGGCCATGATCAAGGAAACATCCTACTAAGACATGCTGGCGACTACCTGCGTGCACGCATTCCCCACGATTGCTTTGTCGGCTCGCCAGGCGGTAGCAGTTTTATTATCATTGCTCCAAATCATGAACGTCGTGTGCAAGTAGAACAAATATTAAAAGAGTACGGAAAGTCTATTCGAACCGAAGCAAAAGCAGAACAGGGAGAAAAGAAACCATCGCTCTTTGAACCTGATGTTACCCTTGAAAAAATCAGAAATGATGATGGAGAATTGGTGCCGACTCTGCGCTTTGGCTTTAGCATTGGCAGCGCAGAGTATAAGCCTGGACACCACACAGACCCAGTGGGTTCTAATAGAGAAGCCCGAGCAAGCAGAGAAGCGGCAATCGCATCACTATTAAAGACAGTCGACGACCGTTGCACTGCAGATAAAAAAGGGCAAGAAGAAGCCGGTCTGCGCTTAAAACGAGTGGAAAAAGCTGAAAAAGAACTAAAAGAATACGAGAGCAGACTAGCTCTTGACCCTACTATTACCCAAGCGCGGCCAGAAAAACTTGAATTTGAAAAGATAGCACCACCAGCGATGCCTGACGACAAGTTCAGCCAATGGCGAGATCTACTGGAGCAAAAAACTCTAACCTACGCCCAAGAAAAAGCACTACGAGACAATGCCGAAAAAGAAATCAAACCGTTGACAGAGCAGCAAAAGAAAGAAAATGAAGCAGTCTGGGCTCGGCCGGTAGATACGAGTATGGGACCATTAGACTTCTACCGTTCCAAACTAGAGGAAGTAAGACAAGCCAATAAATTCGGCAAACTTGAGGTTCCTGATACCGCCCGAGAATCCTTTCTGCCAGAGCAAATTCCAAATGCCTACAGAATGTTTGTAAGAGATCTAGCGACAGTTCTAGGCGATATGCCGAAAATAGAAGTAGCCAGCACACCGGACCTGACGTTAGACATAATCAAAGACAGAATAAGGACATTTCAAGAAGCTATCGGACCGAGCTTCAGAAAAATGGGTATCGAACCACCAACTCTTCTGGCCGACAATCTAGCTCCTGGAACTAAGGGCGAGTACTCATTCACAGAAGGTTTCGTGCGTATTGACGCAAAAACCATACTTGATCCATCACTATTCAAAATAGATGTACTTGGACACGAGGCTTTTGGCCACTACGTTCAACAACATCTGGTTTTAAATACTTGTGCCTTAGAGCATCTTCGCAATATGGGAATTTCCGACGCAAGCAAGTTAGTGAGAAAATTGGGCGACAGAGTAAGCTTGACTGCAGAAGGTCGGAAACTACGCGACCACATATTCGACAAAGATCCATCGACCACCGAAAAGACAAGACCGACCAAAGAGCTGATAACCAAAATAATTTTGTCATCAGAAAAATGGCTAAGCGAAAGACTATCCAAATCGCAGCAAGAACTCAATACCGATAGTGACTATGTTGCAGGAAAACGGTTGGCAGATTCTCTGCACAAAGAGATCATTCGAAACAAGGTGGGCGAAGAAGGAGCGAGTGAACGAGACTACGACAGCGTTTACAAACTAGTAATAGGAAAATCGAAAGCAGATACATTCAGTGACGCCGAGAAAAACAACTTAGATAAATTGCGGCTTGAAGTGGTGCCAATTCC
>CALRJJ020000600.1:0-3882 GCA_943367505.1 Flavobacterium psychrophilum
TCCACTTTGTGAAATTCCCATTCTTCCGCTTCAAGAGTTTGTGAATTTTCTGGATTGTGGGTTCTTTCAATTATCTCGTCAATATACTTAAGCAGGAAATTCTCATTGAGCTTGGCTAGATTGGTTTCTATTTCGCCCGTCTGCATCAGGTGCGTGCCAGTTAGCAGCAAGCGGTAGACGGAAAGTAATTTGTTTAAACTCATTTGTTCTTGTGCGCCACTTGTTTCTTGGCTTGCCGCCAGCCACTGACTGTCGGCAAAGCCGAGGTAGTGATAGCAGTGTATGCGAGTAAGGCAACCTTTAGCGATTGCCTTTAGTTCTTCATGCTCCGGGCTACTTTGCACTACCAGTGGTGAGTAGATTTGCTCTAGTACAAAGCCGTTGTCTTTCAGCATCAAAGAGAAAAATTTCTTGATATCTTGGGTGGCAACTTCTATCTGTACCCCTTCAGCTTCTTGACTGAGTTCCATGGTTTCTTCGTTGATTTCAAGCCCAAGAACTTGTCTTACTGGAAGTATGTGGGCTCCGCGAATTTCATAAGGCGAAGTTGGCGAATCGAGGCCGGTAAGGTGGGCACCGCAGACGGTGGCAAATACCAGTGGATAACTATGTGTTTTGGTGGCATTTTCAACTGATGCTGGGAAATTCATGACTATACCTTTCAGATGAAGCGTCGATTTTGAGCATTAATTAGTCAGGTGCCATTGATTCTAGTGCTGATTCTAGTCTTGATTCTTTTGTCGGACTTATTATCGCCAAAGTTCTGCGAGGGTTCAAGGGTTGTCAGTGCCGCTAGTCACGCTAGTTACGACTAGACTCCTTGGGTGTAAACTACAAATTGTTCCGTATTCAAGGGTGAGCTGGTAAGACTTGGAAAGAGAGGAGAGGTTTGTGACCGAGGAGAGCCTAGTTAAACCCGCCGACACCGCTGCGGCAGAGAAACCGGAGAAGCCGGCTAAAGCTGAGAAACCAGCTAAAGCGCCAAAGGTTGAACAACTTGTTTATGCCCTATATCGAGTTTCACGCTGCCACGGTTGTGATCGCAAGCTTGAGAAAGGCGAGATCGTCAAGCTCGAGCAGGGGCTAGAAGAGCAACGAGCTTTCTGTAGTAAGTGTGCAGGGCTTGAGGGCTTGGAGATTCTTCCTAGTGGTAATGCCAAAATCACGAGGCTGGTCAAAAAGTATTCGCAGAAGTGCTTCATTGTTATGCGCTGGTCTGAAGTTTGGAAGACCTACGAGAGACAGGGCTTGTATGTCGAGCCACAGGCTATCGCTCAAGCCCGCAGTGAGCTGGCTGCGGGTTCTGCCAAGGTTTCTAAGTGACCTTAATAAATGTTCAGACAGATCTTAGGGTGTGCCGCTTCCAGTATTATTAGCGGTCCTTAAGTATCTGGAGATGCCATGCAAACGGTCAGTCGCCCCCCGGCACCCGAATCCCTTGCTCATATTCCTGTTGACTCTTCTTCCGACCTTGAGAATATTGATTTGGCCTCATCAGCTCAGCCTCTGCCGCATGTAGCTACTGAGATGAGTGGACCGTCGCGCTGGCATGTCTTGATTGCTACCTGGTTGGGTGGTGTCTTTGACGGCATGGATTCTTCTATCTTTGCCATGGTTCTCTTTCCTGCACTATCTGAATTACTGCACACCCAGTCGCATTCTGTGGTGGGCCAGTATGGTTCATACATAATTGCTTTGTTTATGTTGGGTTGGGCGCTTGGTGCCATGGTTTTCGGTGCTATGGCCGACCACATTGGAAGGGCTAAGACCCTGAGCATAACAATCTTGTTGTATGCCATATGTACTGGTCTTTGTGCTGTAGCCGGCAACTGGTGGGAGCTTGGTATTTATCGCTTTTTGGTCGGAGCTGGTATTGGCGGCGAGATGGGTATCGGAGCCGTATTACTTTCTGAGTGTTGGCCCGCCAAGTCGCGGGTCTTTGCTGTTAGCGCTCTGGCAACGTCATTGGGAACCGGTTACTTGCTGACTGCGGCGCTCAATCTTTCGCTCGGTCATTTCGGTTGGCGTTATTTGTTCATGGCCGGCATCGTTCCTGCTTTTCTTACTGTTTATATGCGCTTTAAGCTGCGCGAACCAGAAGAGTTCGTGCGCTTGCAAGAGGCTCGTGACAAAGAGAGTGCTCGCACCGGTGCCTCAGTTTTGACGACCATTACTGCCAATGCTAGTGCCTGTTTTAGAGAGTTATTCACTAAGGCTAATTGCAAAAAAACTATCTCAGTTGCTGCTGTGGCCAGTGTTGCTATCGTCTGTTGGTGGGCGGTTATTGCCTGGATCCCGGCCTGGATCAATCAGCTAACTGGCGATCTGGCTGTTGAGCAGCGCAGTCATGCTATGTTCACTAAAGATATTGGCATGATTCTCTCTGGTTTGCTTGGTGGCATATTGATCAAGAAACTTGGTTATCGTCTTGCGCTTGGTACTTCCTTCCTTCTTGCTTTTGCTCTTTCATATGGAATGTTCAATACAGTGCATTCTTTCGGCCCAGCTCTGCTTTGCTGGCTCGTGGCCTTGGGCTTCTTTGCTCACTTGCCATTTGTCATCATGTGGACCTATTTGCCTGAGTTGTACGAGGCCAAAGTGCGCAGCACCGCATTTGGTTTTATTTACAATGCCGGTCGCTATGCTGCTGTTGTAGCAGCACTTGGTAGCGGCGTATTGATTCAGACCTTTGGTGGGTCTTATGCCATGGCGGCATCGACAGTATCTGCTGTCTATCTACTGGGTGTGGTCGGGGTCTTCTTTATTCCGGCGAAGGGTGAGTACTTAGGCGCAGTCGGCCACTAAGCGTAATTTAGTTACTGCTTTTAGGTTCTGTGGAGCCCGGCTTTGTCTCGCTAGGTGTGCCACTACCAGTAGTTGCGGCATCTTCTTTTTTCTCTGCCGATTTGACTGGCGGTGCCATGTTCTTAAGGCTATTAAGCTCGCCCTTTAAGACTGATGTTTCGGAGCGCACTTCTAAGAGGTCACGCTTGAGGTCTTCTTTCTCTTTATCAGCTGTTGAGGTGCAGCCGCTCAAAAGCAATAACAGACTGCCGCAAATTAGTTTGATTGGTTTTGACATTATTCCCTCAGCTGTTTCTCTAAATAAAACACCCCAGACCGTAAAAGAGGTGTGGGGTGTCCTAAAAATCCCAAAAATAATAGCAGGGAAAGCTTAGTAGGCTTTCTCTTTTGGTTTGGAGGCATTGACAACGATTTGTCGCCCTTCAATGTCTTTGCCGTTCAAGCTCTCAATTGCGGCTTCGGCTTCAGCCTGGCTGCTCATTTCGACGAAAGCGAATCCGCGCTTTCTACCAGTTTCACGATCTGTAGGTATTGCTACTGAAACAACCTTGCCAGACTCGGCAAAAAGTTCTTCAAGGGTGGTCTCAGTCAGGTTGTAGGAAAGATTGCCTACAAATAGCTTATTCTTCATCTAATCTCCAGGGATGTCTGCACCAACACTATTTGGTGCAGCAGGCGTTGTGTTCGTACCGCCTTAAGGGGGAGTATGGCATATATTTTAGGGCGCTGTAAGCTGAAAAATATCATGGTTAAGCCTATATCTTCCCTTGGCAAGCTGATTGCAGTGGCCGCTTCATCCTGTAAACTTGATTTGTCAGATTGGATATTGTCTATTTGGATAATTGATCTGAATAATCTCATTAGGAGGAATCACGATGGCCAAAAAAGTAGATACCGATGCGCCACCCGCTTTGATCATTGAGTTCAAAACCACTTCGGGCGAAATATGGGGCACCATCAAAGCTGACGGTAAAGAATTTAAGACCGGTTCAGTAGGCTTCTACGCCAACGGTAAAATCAAAAATCCTAAGAATGGTTCCGCTTACCAGGTTGGTACCAACATCATTTTGATTGGCA
>CALRJJ020000601.1:0-3880 GCA_943367505.1 Flavobacterium psychrophilum
CCTAGAAAATCGCCTCCTATTTTTGACAGTTTTTCATAGCATTGGTTTCTGCTATTGGGCCAAGCAAGAAAGTAAACCCTGGACAATTGAGATTGCAGACGGAGTTCTCTCTAAACAAAAATACAACGGGGCCATGGCACTGCTCTTGAGCATGGCTACCAATGCTGATTTTCTCAACTTAGAATATTTAGCCCGCTTGAACTTGGAGCAATTCAAAGTATTGCTGGCGGGCCAAGCCAGTGAGAACTTCGATTCACTAGCACTGCTCAAAGAACGCCATGAATTTATCGTCGCCTTAGCTCAGAAGCTCAGTTGTGAAAACTATCTGCAGGCACTTTTGCCGCTACTGGCTACAGCTTCATCCAGAGACCTTGCCCTAAAATTTGCCCACGAATTACCAGGCAACTTAGACACTGCTCAATACAACGGTAAAGAAATTCTCTTTCTCAAACGGGCTCAGCTTCTAGTTTCTGACCTCAATCACACCCTGGTATCAAGCGGCGCTACTGCGATTTATAAGATAGAAGAGCTGACCGCTTTCGCCGATTACAAACTGCCGCAGCTCCTGCGCCACTATCAAGTGTTGACTTACGAAGCGGCTCTAGCTCAGCGAATTGATGAGCAAATTGAATTAGAAGCGGGCAGCGCAGAAGAAGTAGAAATCAGGGCGGCGACAATAGTAGCTGTTGAATTAATTAGACAGGAGCTAGAAAAACTTGGTTTTGTCTCTAGCGCTGCGGCCATCGACAACCGGCTCTGGCAGTTGTCTCAGAAGCTAGATAAGACAAAAGTAAAACCATACCACCGCTGTAGAACTGTTTTTTACTAAGCAACACCTGATGTTTCAGCAATGTTCACGCTGTCAAGCAACAATGACGAGCGGAGCAAAATTCGATGGCCGTTCAACTTGTTTGGTTCAAAAAAGATCTGCGCCTAGCCGATCATCAGCCCTTATACTTGGCCTCTAAGCAAGGCCCAGTGCTCTGTGTCTATGTGATCGAGCCAGAAGTTATAGGTAGTTCTGAGTTTGATTCGAGCCATCAAGTCTTCATCAATCAATGCCTAGAAGAGATGCACAACAAGCTACTGACACTCAACAGCGGCCTTATTGTTCTGCGGGGCAATCTACCAGAAGCTTTTGAGAAACTAAAACAAGATCTACCTTTTGAAAAAATTTGGTGTCATGAAGAGATTGGCAACCAAGTAACCTATAGGCGCGACTTGCGCCTCCAAGCCTGGTGCAAGAGAAACGGCATCGCCTATGAAGAGCTAGCCCAGACCGGAGTAATACGAAGGCTGCGCAGCCGAGACGGCTGGAGCGAGAAATGGTTTGCGCGCATGAAAGCTCAGCGCATTCAAGAGCCCAAAGTAGCTCTAGCGAGCCCAGAAAACGATCAAGACTATCTCAGAAGACTTAGTGGCTTTGGTAGAATCCCCCAATTAGCCGATCTGGGCTTGCCACCATCGACGAAGCCTCTAGCGCAAAAGGGTGGCGAGGGCAATGCTCAGACTGAACTTGCTTCATTTCTTTTTGAAAGGAGCAAACATTACCGCAGCGGCATTTCAAGCCCAATCACAAGCAGCAGCAGCTGTAGCCGCCTGAGCCCATATCTGACATTTGGAGCCATCTCTCTGCGCACGGCCTATCAAGCAAGTGTGATGCGTCGGGTGCAACTAGCAAAAGAACCGAATAACGGCAAATGGCAAAATAGTTTGACGGCTTTTGAAGAGCGTTTGATTTGGCATTGCCACTTTATGCAAAAGCTCGAAGACGAGCCGCAAATAGAATTTCGCAACATTAGCCGGGTCTATGACGGCCTCAGAGAAGATAGTTTTCGGCAAGATTACTTCGAGGCCTGGTGCCAGGGCTTGACCGGCTACCCAATGATAGATGCTTGCATGCGGGCACTAAAAGAATCGGGCTGGATTAATTTTCGCATGCGCGCAATGCTTGTTTCTTTTGCATCTTACAATCTCTGGCTACACTGGCAGCCCACCGCAGTCTATCTCGCTCGTCACTTTTTAGATTTCGAGCCCGGTATTCACTACCCTCAATTTCAGATGCAATCTGGTACCACTGGCATTAACGATATTCGGGTCTACTCTGCAGCGAAGCAGGGAAGAGAGCAAGATCCAGACGGCAGTTTCATCAGGCAATATGTCCCTGAGCTAGCAAAAGTTCCCATCGAGTTTCTCCATCAACCAGAGCTAATGCCACCACTCTTCCAACAATTCCACGGCTGCATCATAGGCAAAGACTATCCTGCCCCCATTGTCGACGAGCAGGCATTGAAAGTAGCAAAAGACAAAATATTTCAATTGCGAAAAACCGCGATGGCTGAGGAAGATGCCAAACGTGTGCAGCAGAAACACGGAAGCCGAAAAAAGCCAGGCGATAAAAACTGGCGCTAACTTTAGTGTTATTTCCTGTGGCTCTTAAGATAACTATCAACGGCACTATTGCAAGCGAACTGAATGCCGCGCAAAGTCGCCATGGCGCAAGCAATTGAAACCAGACATAAAGATAAAGAGCCTGTATCCATTTAACTTACCTACTTCTACTGAGCAATACGACAGATCCACTGACAACATAATCGCTCAAAAGACATAAAGAAGGTGTCAAAGTTATATCTAGCGAAGTAAAGAAAAGGTCAAGAGAGTTCTAATTCGAAAAGCTACTTTGCTCCAGAACTTTGGTCAATAGCCGCGGCAGCCTTGATCAATTTATCGATGTCATCCATCAAATCTAGGCCTTTTTTGCCTGGATCAAACTTCAACGCCGCATTGAGCAAGTTCAATCGATCGGTCAAATGCTTGTCATAAGCCACTTGTCCAAATACTTTATGCTCGCACCAGGCAACTTTCGTGGCCAGTCGAACGGCAGGAGCAGGAGGGGTGGCAGCCTCAATAATTGCTTGGTCAGCCGCTGTCGGTTGATGACTGGCCTGGGGAGCCTGAGACGCCGCTTCAGACTCCACAGCGCTACGAGGGCGAGCCCGCACACCAGCGAAGGGACCAATGCCCGGGACGAAGAAAGACTGACCGCCTGAAGCTGGCATGCCGTTCATGGGAATACCGAGCAGGGCGCTGCCCATTTTAGAAAGGAAACTGCCACCGCCACCCGTCCCCCCAGGAGCGGCTCCAGACTGAGCACTGTCGACAGTGGTTGAAGATTGACCAAGAATCTTCTTGTGCAATTTCTTTTCGGCATAGTCTTCTAAGGCATCGGTGCGATCACCTAGTGCGGCATCGGGCATAGCTTTGCCAAAAGCCTTAACTTCCATGCGGCCGAGGCGATCGCCCAGAGCCTCACCGTCATAGGTCTGCTCGAGGATGGCCTGTTCAAGAGCCGTAACACGGGGGTAAGAAGCTGATTTAGCCTCAGGAGCACCAGCCGAGTCAGTCTGCTCCACGCGGCCCGAGGCGCCGGCAGGAGATGGCTGGGCATCATCCTCTTCTGGCCCCTGGTAACCAGGCCCAGGAACAACCATCTGTTTATGCAAAGTAGTTTCAACATAGCTTTGCAAACTGTCGGTGCGATCACTTAGATCAGCGCCATCAGACGATTTGCCAAAGGCTTTGGCTTCCATACGCGCCAAGCGCGCGGGCAAAGCGTCGCCACTATACGATTTGCCTAGAATGGCAGTCTCCATAGCCGTAATGCGAGGATAGCTATCCTGATCGGCAGAAGCGCCCTGTGCCTCTGCCGCTGCACAATAGCCAGCAGGAACAGCTAGCACTAATGCCAGAATTGCCATAGTGCAAGGGTAGAGCCAGAATTTTTTTTGCTTTAGTCGGGGCATAGTATTTCCAAATGCCCCATTATGGCATCCCCCCAGCATCAGTGCCTTGACTCTATCTCACCTATTAAAGTCGAGCA
>CALRJJ020000602.1:0-3862 GCA_943367505.1 Flavobacterium psychrophilum
CATTTGATTGATATCTACGATACTGGGGAAAATCCTCTAGATTTAGAGACCTTGATGAGAGACTCTATTTCAATGGGAATTAACCTCGGTGGTTGGTTCCAGTTCAGCAAACCAGGCCGAGCTGCTTATCGCTCTAATGCTTTCTCTCAGGCATATCAACTGAAATCGAAAGTTTTGATGCAGCATGAGCTTCTTAGCGTATACCTCGAGAACAGTGGGCTGAATTATCGCTTGCGCAGTGTAGTTGAGCGAGTTCTTGCGGTTTGTCGCATTAAATAGTGACTCTACTAAAGAGTCAAATTAGCGCCGGAGGATGGCAATGTCTCTAATTCGGTTTAAGAATATTCTGTTTAAAACTGTTCTGTTTAAAAATAGCCGGCGACTGAAGTTGCTCTTTGGCTTGGTGCTACTGTCGCTACCGTGTGCAGCCGTTGCCTACGGTGCTAACGCCCAACTTGACCCTTCTTCAGCTTTCAACTTACTACGAATTCCATCATCAATATTAGGTTTCGAATTTTCCAAAATTTCTATGTTGAGTATGCTCAGCAGTTTTGTCGCCTTGCTGGCGGGCATTTCCTTTTTTAAAGCAGCGACTTTCTCCAAAGTTAGTGCTAGTAAGCGCTTTGCTGACCTTGGTCTGGGCATTTTGCAGATTGGCTTAGCTATTTCGGTTACTGTTGCAAGCCAGATTGGTACTGGAGAGCAGAAAGTAGCAGTTGATAAATCAGCCTCTTCCTCCAAGACTATGCCTATTTCAAGCCCGATTGGTGTTAGAGAGCAGCAAGTGTTAGTTGACACTTCAGGCACTAAGCCTGAACCAATGGGTCTACAAGGAGCGTCTTGTGGCACTATTACGCCTCAAGACGTAGAGATTAGCACTGCCCCTTCGTCCAAGACTGCCGCTAGTCGGCCCCAAGGCCACTTTCTAAAGCAGGCCACCTCGACTGAGGTGCGCTAATGACTGCTTCTACTTTTGTATCGTCAGCCGATGAAGGTCGTCAGTCCCATGCTGCTATTCAAACCGATGCCTCGCGCAAGCAATATATTGTCGGCCCTATTTTCGATTTACTATTCGTCTGCGGTGGCTTTACTGCAATATTGACGCTGCTATATTTCTGGCCGCCCTTGCGAAATATTTTAGGACCTTCTGCCGATCGATATTCAGCTGCCCTGCTTTTTGCCGGTACTTATTTATTGTCTCAACCCCACCTCGGTGCTTCTCTGCGGCGTCTTTATGGTGAACCAGAAAATTTCGCTAAGCATCGCCAGGTGGCGGTGGCATTGCCGCTGCTAATGCTGGTCTCTTTGCTAGTTGCCCTGCGGCTGCTCGGGCCTATTTTGACCATGGAGTGTTTGACCCGCGTCTATATGATTTTCATTGTGCATCATGTTTTAGCTCAGAGTTATGGTATTGCTCTGATGTACTGCGGGCGTTCTGCTTTTGTCATGAAGGCCTCTGAAAAACAGCTTTTCAAAAATATTTTGTACCTAGCTGTGGCCGTAGCGGTTATTGGCCAATACACTCGTGGTTATGATTTTACTTTGGCCACAGGTGCAGTTGCTGCATCATCTGCTTCTGCTTTTACTCCTTCTAATGGTCTGCATCTGCCTCTAAACTTTTTGCAGGCGACCATCGCTGCTCTCGTGGTGCTAGTGCTTTGTTTTGTTAACACCCAGTTAAAGCGAGGGGCCCTCGGTGAAAAGACAATGCCATTGCCGGCGGTGATTGTTATGCTCGTTAGTTTAGTGGCTGTTGTTCTCAGTCAGGCAGTCGACAACAATTTCTGGATTTTCATTCCAGCTTTCTTTCACGCTAGTCAATATTTAGCTGTGGTACTAGCTTATAAGTGGAAAGACTATAAGCTCAGTCAGGCAAAATCTGAGAATAAGTTGAAGCCCATTATTGCCTTTGCCGCTAGCGAACTGCACGGCTACTTTCTCATTGGGCTAACGCTTTCGGTGGCAGTTCCTTGCCTTCTATTTGTATTTGGTCTGCGTGCCGTTGACCCGTTTAAGCTAATGTTTCTACTGGTGAGTCTGCATCACTTCGCTACCGATGCTTGCTTGTGGAAACTGCGGCAACCGCGGGTGCAAGAGCGTCTTGTTTAGGTTGGTTTAGCCTGGAACTATATTTTCTTGACGAACAGGTCAAGGCCTTGAGCTTGCAGCGCCGTAATCTGACTATGTATTGCAGCAAAATCAGCAAAGCCTTCCGCATCTTCTAAGCGACCTTGTTCGTCAACCTTCAAGCGCATCGCTTTCAGTAAGAAGTCTTCGAGCGGTTTAGCCAGACCTGGGCGTATAGCCGATGGCGACCGCAAATTGAGAAGGGGCTCAAATCCGTAAAATCCGATAGCACAGTGACGCCTGACTCTTTGCTTCAGCTTGTCACCGCAGGCAATCTCAGTGCCCTGGTTCAATAGGGGGTGTTCTCCCAGGCAGGCTTCCCAGAGCATAATCCCGAAAGCGTATATGTCATCAGGTGTAAGCGATGGATAGTAACAGGTCGTAGTGATGGCTACTTTGCTCATCGTTCCTTCCTGACACTTGAGCGGGCCAAAATATCCGGGGTCGATCAGTTTCATACTGCCGGGGCCGACAATGATGTTTTCAGGCTTGAGATCGCCGTGATAGACAAAGTTTTCATTGTGGCTCAGCCGATCAAGCATCAGGGCTAAACTAGCAAAATGAGAAAGCGTGGCATTGCCTTCTTCAATCAACTTGCGCATCGACAAGCCGGAAAGATGTTCCATTTCGTAATAGCAGAGTCCGTTTTGCTGCGACAATTTATGAACGGTGACCAGAGCAGTATCTTTGGCAGCTTCGAGCTTGGCAAACTGTAGGGCCAAAAGTGCTTCTGCATCAGGCCGAATGTCCCTTGTGCCACCGGTAAAAAAAGAAAGAGCATTGGTTGATGTTGGAATATTGTCCGATACACGCTCTACCAGATCACATGCCTTGGCCAATTTAAAAGCAGTAGCAGCGCCAGAAGAGAGAGAACGACCCCGATAGATAAAGGAAAAGGATCCCTCGCCTAAATTTGCTTCGATCATCGAGTCTTCGACGATCAGACCCACCCATGATAATTTTTGCTGGCTCATCATTTAAGTATACTGGTTATCAAGGCAATGGCTTGCGCATCACCGGCCTTGTAGCGCTCTAGAAGTTCCTGGCAGAAGGCTTGTTGCCCTGGACTCCAGCGGCCACGATAGTCGTCTTGAATGAAGTGCAACATATCTTCGACATCGTCTTTTTTTATGCCGCTGCCTAAAGTAAACTTATTGTCGATCCAGTATTGTTTAAAATCAGTGAGTGTTGACTGCATTTCTTGCGCTGATGCTTGCTCCGCCTTCTGAGCTCCAGTCGATGCGGCGCGGTCCAGAACCGGCTCTGGGCGGTTGGCAGCGCTGGTTGGTTTGTCGCCATTAGGTGTGCTTGCAACGGCAGGCTGGCGGTTGTCGTTAGCGTGTCCGCTTCTGTTGCCGTTTTCTGGTACTGGGCCCATCCAGTCTTCCGGCTTTCTACTGCGCAAACGCTCCATAAACTCAGTCAGGTAAGGATAGTATTCGGTGTTACCGGCCTTCGAGCCCAGTATTCTGCCAGATTCTTGAATTTGCGCCTGTATTTTTTGTGCAATCTCTTTGTCGGAAAGACGCGGAAAAGAGGTGTGCAACTGTTCAAGCTGTTTGGGCGTGAGGTTTTTCAATATTGCATCGGTACTGATTAAGTTTGCCCGAGCCTGTTTCAGCAGATCAACCGGATTAGGCCCTTTGTAATTGCTCCCACCAACATGAGGTTCTATAATAAGGTTTTCTCCGATTACGCGCGCCGCGCCTTGGCTCATGCGGCCAGGGTTAGTGGG
>CALRJJ020000603.1:0-3860 GCA_943367505.1 Flavobacterium psychrophilum
TTTTAAGTGGAAGCCCTTTTGCTCAATTGCTACTCGACCAGCAATGGCACCCATAGGTTTGTCGAGGACAACCGCTGCCGCAGCCAGCAGCACTATGAGAAAGGCGACAAAGAGCCAGGTAAAGAGCGGCGTTCTGGGGCTAGGTTTGCTATTAATCCCAGAGTTATATCCAGCACTAATATTAGATTCACCTGAAGACATGGGCTTTTATCCTATACATCTGGCACGGCTCAGAGGGGGTTATACCAGCTTTGACTTTGCACTGCATCACTTGATAATGGCCATCACTGGCTTCGCCAGGAAGCAACACTGCGGCTTTTCCGCCACTTCTCACCATTAAGCCATCGAGCAGCGGGTGCAGGCTGACGTTGCGTTCGACTGGTTCTACCCGGTCAATTACGGTCACTTGCACATCGAGCCCGGGCACTTCCTGCCGTTTTATGGGCGGATAGCGGTACTCTTTGGTGAGGGCGCCTTCGGTGGTAAAAGCAGTAGCAGCCACAAGATTGTTCTCTGTGCCACTGATTTGACCCCAGCAGGCCCTGGTTTTACCGTGTTTGCTCAAAGTGATAAACAATCCTTTTGAATGCCTATAAGAAGGATGGATATTTTTGCTCAGAGCTTCCACGATTTCGCCTATGGTTTTAGGATGGTCGCTGAAGTGATTGTCGATTGTTACCTTTGCTACCTGCACTAGAGTAAGGCTGCTTTGCGCTGCATAGACTGCTTCGCTTGTGAAGAAAAAGCTCATTAAGTAAAAACTGGGCAAGCAAATAATTGCCAAGCAAAGTTTGTATGTATGGCCGTATATGTCAGTGCGAGCGGGCAGCATTGCTCTCCTGTCGGCCCCAAGCTTTTGGCTCGCGGCTTCTTCTACCTTATACTTCGCCTATTATCAACCGAAGCTGGCCCGTCCGTCGCTCTTGATGTGTCAAAATTGCATGTGCTCGAGGTCAAGAGGTTGTCAACTGCGTGTAAGTTGATGGTGGTTATTTAAGTGTCTGGCAACATTGATAGAAGAGGCTTTATTCGCTCCCTGTTTGGTATCACGGGAGCTCTTCCGGTTGCCCAGCAAATGGCTGAAGCTAAAGGTCAAACAAGCTTTTATTGGTGCAATTTTAAAACTGGCCAGGTTGGTTTTCCGACCGGTTTATTTGTGCCCGAAGAAAGACCAGGCTCGCTGATGAAACTAGTGGCCGCCGCGGCTTTGATTGACGAAGGCCTGACCCACGCTAATGAAACCTTTGAATGTACAGGCACTTATAACATTGGAAAAGAAGCGGTGCATTGCCAAAATGCCCACGGCAAAATTGATATTGTGCAAGCCATTGGTCGCTCTTGTAATATTTATTTCGCCCAAGCCACCAAGCGTCTAACTACTCGCGCCTTTTTAGCTAAAGCGGCCCAGCTTGGCCTTGATAAACCTTGTGCTGGTCGCCATTCTGGAGCATTCCCTGCTAAGCCAGCTGAATCTAGTTCGCTGCACTATGTTTTGGGTTTAGCCCCTGATTTTAAACCAAATGCTCTGCAACTAATGCGACTTGCGGCTCTGGTTGCCATCGCCCCTGGTGCCAAGCTGCCGGTCTTACATTCGGCTGAAAATCTAGATTTACTTGAGCAAGAGAAGCCAATGGTTTCTCCTCTCAGCGCTGAATCTCATCGGGTATTGAGTGCTGGTATGCGCCTCTCTGCCACTGCCGGTACTGCTCGCAAGCTCGATGTTGATGACCAATTGAAGATTGCCGCTAAAACTGGAACCACTCCCCACGGCAACAAGTTCCAGTCTTATGTTATTGGCTATTTCCCCGTTGATAAGCCGGCCCATGCTTTCGCTTTGTATGCCCCATCAGGAACATCGCAAGATTCGGCTGTACCAAAAGCCAAAGAATTTCTCTTCTCAACTACCTGGCCCTAGCGACATGATAGCTCCATGTAGCGCTAGCATTAGAGCCAGAGTTCGCGATAAAATTCGCGCCAGAATTACTGCATCATTTGGCAAAATACTTGTCATTCTGTTCAGCCTTTTGCTTTTGCCTGGTGCAGCTCTGGCTCTGCCCTCTTCGGTGAAAGTAAATCTCTTTCAGGCCCATCCTGATATAACCGCAATGATGGTTGATGGCAGCTTTGAGATTAGCCAGTCTGGCTCTGCTTCTGGCGCGGGCTCTGTCACTCTCCACCATGCGGAGATTAGTCTGTCTAAAAACGGTTTGCTTTTGAAAACAAGTTCTGGGCGTCATGCTGGTGCGGCTTCTACATCTGCCTCCTCGAAAGCAGGGAGGCGAGTTGCTACTAGACTTGTCATTCGCTCCGTCGGCGCTCAACCTCTCTACTTGCAGCCAGATACTCTTGTGGCTTCTGGGCCGGGCATCGCTTCTAGCTTGAACTCAAGTGCTGGCTCAAGTTTAGGTTCTAGTTCTAGTTCTAACTCTAGCTCTGGCCGACACTACAGAGGTCGCATCTTTGTCACTGCCAGCGGTGGCAAGCTCAACATAGTCAATGAAGTTGATACTAAGTCTTATGTTACTAGCGTTGTTGGCAGTGAGAGTCTGCCTGAGTTTCCCCTGGAGGCGCTCAAGGCTCAGGCTGTACTGGCCTCAACTGTCTTGGCTCGGCAGCGGCCCAATGTGCCATTGAGTGATACTACTAATGTGCAGGCCTATCTTGGCAGCGACTATGAGAGACCTCTGGTAAAGCAGGCTGTGGCTGCGGTGTTTGGGCAAAAGTTGGAGACATCTAGCGGTACTACTCCTGCGGTTTTTTATCATTCAACTTGTGCCGGTGGCACTAGCGATGAGAGAGAAGTTTTTTCTGGCAAGCTTCTCAATGATGCTGCTCGCAAGCCTGTCAGTAGCTGCCGCACGGCCACTCGTGTTAAGTGCAAGTATTGCCAAGATTCTCCGTTTTTCAAAGCTCATCGAGTGCAAGTCTCTGCTGATGAGTTGAGGCGTAAAGTTGGCTATGTGCCACTTACTATAGACGTGAAAGATTCTGAGGATAGGCCGCTTTCGCTTTCGGTTGAGAAGGTCAATAGAGCAGGCGGAGATTCTAAAACAGTCTCTATTTCTGGCTATGACCTCTGGCTCAAGCTGGGCCAGGGCCTGGGCTGGGGGGCCGTTCCTGGTATGCGCTATGCCATTGAGCCAGGCCCTATTGTCACTATCACATCTACCGGAGCAGGTCATGGCGCGGGCCTCTGTCAGTGGGGTGCCTGCGGTATGGCTAAGGCTGGCAAAAACTACAAAGAGATTTTGCATTATTACTTCCCCCTCGCCCAGGTCAGCGCCCAGTCCCCCGCTAAATAGCGCTAAGCGCTGCTAAGTACTGCTAAGTACCAGGTGCTAGCGCCTCTTTCGCTAGTAAATTTCGCCACGGCATTGTCATATTGGCTATGTAATTTGGCCTCATCGAAGCAATTTTTCGTATGAGGTTTTTTACTATGCAAGAAGCAATCACTGACAATAGTTTTCGCAAAGATGTGTCAGACACAGGTAAATCAGACCCGGCCAGTTCACTGTATGACTGTGCCTATGACCGCACAGCTCCTAGCGTCTCTGACACTAAGCTCTCTGGTAGCAATGCCATAGCGAAGGCATCAGAACGAGCTATGGATAGCAATTGCTTGCCATCGGTTGATATTGCCGATTCGGGTTCTGCTGATGTTAACAAAAAGCCTAGGCCCGGAAAGCCTGTAGATTCAGGTCGCTCTGATTCATCTCCTGCTACTCCTGCGCAAAGACCAGATGGAGCTGGTTTTGATGGAAAAGTGGGGGCAGCAGTTATCGGTGATCCCCTTCCGCAAACAACTCCTGATCAATTCCAATTTTCTAAAGAGAAGACTGCCGCTGCAGCTCTTAATATGT
>CALRJJ020000604.1:0-3850 GCA_943367505.1 Flavobacterium psychrophilum
CGATCAGGGCCGACTGGCGATCACCATTTTTGGCATATACACAGGCCAAATTAGAGTGCGTGTCAGGGTCATTTGGAGCCAGGCTCACCGCCAGGCGAGCCTCTTTAAGTGCCTCACTGGCTTTATTTGTGCTGGCCAGGGCCCAGGCATAGCCCACATGACCTTCAGAATAATTGGGATCAAGCTCAGTAGCAGAGACAAACTGGGCAATGGCTTCTGGCCATCTTTTCATTTTGCCCAAAGCCAGACCATAGCGGGCATGGACAATGGCATCTTTAGGATTTAGAGCAATTGCCTGTTGGTATTCGTCATTTGACTGCGCTGGCATCCGCACCGAGGTATAGCACTGCGCCAAAATTAAGTGCGGAATAACAAGCTCTTTGTTGAGCTTAGCAGAAAGCTTGCACTCAACAATAGCATCACGAAAACGGCTCTGCATGCGATAGCACTCGCCCAAATAGGCATGAGCTAAAGCATTGCCACTATCAATTTTAAGCGACCGACTATATTCACTCTTCGCCTCATCATTGCGTCCAAGCATGCGCAATGCTTCGGCTTTCATAAAATGGCCATCAGCAGTGGTGGCTCTAATGGTGAGCACTTTATCGAATTCTTTGAGAGCTTCTTCGTAGTCAGCCATGCTCATCAAGACTTTACCCAGCATATAGTGGGCCTTGAAGCTATTTGGGTCAAGCTTGAGTACGTCTTCGAATTCGATTAGAGAATTAGTAAAGTCCCGTCGACTAAAGAACATATCCCCGAGACGACAATGTCTATCAATCTGCTTATTACGATCTTCTTTGACCGGCTCAAAAACTTCTTCTGAAGCCGCTTTTAGTTCTTCATTCTTAGTCTCAGCCTCAAGCACCTTAGGATCTTTGTAAGGCCTGCGCTTCATAAAGAAAGGCGCAGCTTCACAAGCCGGCGGCGCAGCAGCAGCGGCCACTAGTAATAGAGCAGAGGCCGAGAGCAGCAGGCCACGGCAGACACTCGCCAAAGCTGCCTTAGGCACCATGGCCGTTCACCCCATGATGGCAAACCTCAACCACCCGATCTAATCGAAACGTTCTCTCAGCATTAGTTTTACGACACATGGCCGTAAGATAAACACTTCCTCGACTTTCGATTAATGCCAGGGGCAGGATGATGCGAGTGCTTTTAAATTCACTACTATAGGTCAACTTCAGTTCGCTTTTCTTCTTGATAGCGGCTGAAATAACATCAAAATCGGCTTTAGCTCGGGGTGACAAAACTACCGGTGCATAGCGCTGCTGTTGAGTAAAACTGAGAGTAGAGTTATTTTCCTCCAACTGCCCAAAGTTCTCCAGGCAACCGACTTCAACTAGTTTGGCAAAAAGCTTCTGCACATACATGCTGTCGTCTAAGGCTCGGTGATAGAGCGATCCAGCAAAGCCAAAGTGCTCACTGAGAGTCTTCAATTTATGGTTGAGGCTATCTTGCACCAGGCACTGAGCCAGAGCAAGAGTATCAATTACCGCATGGCTGGGCAACTCCAAGCACAAACGCTGCGAATTGACCTTGAGAAACTCCACATCAAAAGAAGCATTGTGGGCAATTAAGACTGTATCAGCAGCACTGCCACACCACTGATAAAACTGAGGCAGAACGCTATCAACCCTGGGAGCATCTTTCACCATTGCATCGGTGATACCGTGTAAGGCTGAGACTTCAGGCGGAATTGGCTCGCCTGGATTAATCAAAGCAGAAAAAGTATCAAGTTCTAGATTACTCGCGCTAGACAACGCACCCAGCTTAAATTTGACGCCTGATAGTTCGACCAATTTGCAAGCTATGGCCGAAAGCCCGGTAGTTTCAACGTCAAAAGCAACAAATGTCAGATCGCTGAGCGATTTGCGACTTAAGCTTGAAACCTGCTCACATATTTCAGTCATGCCGTCTCTCTCTGGTATGGCGATAGAACTGATTGTACTACGGTGGCTTTGCCAGCTGTGGTGATTAAATCGAGCTATAGTACTTATGGAAATAACATAAACGGACCCGATCTATACGATGCATATATCAATTCGGCAGATAGTTATTGCTTCGCTCAGCGCCTTTAGCCTCCTGGCGACAACAGCTAAAAGCAGTCAGGCATTTGACCTGAAAGAAAAGGATCATCCTGAGCAATCTTTGCATGGCAATATCATTAACGAAGCCCTGGCTTCAACAATTAGCCCAGGCAGCCTCAAATTAGTGGTCCAAAGCTGCGATCAAGCGGAAGATGCTGACATGCTCTTCAATAAAAGCTCGTTCAAAAGAAGCATGGCTTACATAGAGCGCGAGCAAAAGAAAGTATTGAATGCAGCCTTCGAAGCTGATAGCAGCCCAGCGGCTCGCTATCGTACTTTGAAGCATTTCGGCATAATGCTCAGAGCGGTGCAAGATTTTTATAGCAATTCAAACTATGTTGAGCACGAAGTAGCAAAACGCACAAACAAACTAGGTGTGAATCGTTTCGACCCCTACACCATTGAGCTCGTCGAGTGGTCAAAAGTGCCAACCCTAATGCAGTCAGAGCCTCCCCTCGGTGCTGCAGAAATAAAGAAAGCTAATGCCAGCGAAGGCCAGGAAAAAATTGGTCAAGCCACTTACTACAAAGTTGCTCGTGAACTTGCTCTGCGCGAAACAGCCAGGCAGTGGGATGTACTGGCAACGCTGTTAAAAAACCGCTATCAAGCAAAATCGCTAACGATTATCACCGCACTTAAACAAGCCAGTGTTCCCGATAAAGAACCAGAAGAGATTGACTAAAACAGTCGAAGCATTTCTATTTTGACTTTCGGCGCACGATACCGCAGTCAGGACAGTCACTGACCGGGTCAAAGCCTCGGAGCACCTCAAGCTCTCCGCTCAAGCCGTCGATTTTGATCAATTCATTGCCTTGACTAGCGCCAAAAGCACTAATAATCTTGACGGCACCAAGGGCCAGTGAATTGCCAATTATTCCAGCCAGACTTTCTAGAACACCCTGGGATTCACGACTGCCGATGGCATCTTCTAGACCCAGCGAGGCCAGTAAACAGCGCAGACAGCACGACTTGCCTGGCACCATACAAAACAACTGAAAGCGCATGCCCGCACCACCACAATGCAAGAGCGGCTTGCCACTGGCCATACATAAATCGGAAAGGCTGAGTTTCTCTTGCCAATCATGCAAAACATCAATAACTAAATCACAGGCCGCCACTTGCAACTCGAGCTCAGCGGAAGATGAAGATAGAGATTCAATTAGCTGATATGCAATTTGGCAATCACCAAGCCCATCAAGCTGCGTTCGCAAACCATTGAGAGCGGCTAGACGATTATCAATAATCTTTAGGGCACCAATACCAGAGACGATTAAACCTTGAGCAGCAGCGCGCACCACTGGGCCGCTTCCTAAAAGCAAAACCTTGGCACGTCTGAGTTTTTGCTGGTGAACTGCGCTAAAGCCACTCACGGCAAGCTGGCCAGCATAGCGCGAGTGCACCTCTTCTTTATCAAACTGACTATCCATGATTACCCTAAAAAAGTTGCCCGCTCGGTGGCTGCATCAAGCTAAATAATAGCCTATAAACCAAAAACCCCCCTTGCGGGAGGTCTCTGGCTGGCGTTGGCGGGGAAAAACTGTGAACGGTTTCTTAGTTGCTTAGTTGAAGAGAGCAGCGTCGCGGGCTGATGCAACGAGCCAGTTGATGCAACCAGGTGTTGCCAAACCGCCTGTTACACCGGCAGCTCCGAACAATACTTTCTTCATAGCATCGTGGGAACCAGCAGCCATGTGCATGAAGCCCATGATCATGGTAGGTCCGCCCCAGGCAATTCCCAGGATTTCCATACCGTTAGCGAT
>CALRJJ020000605.1:0-3847 GCA_943367505.1 Flavobacterium psychrophilum
AAAATCATCAGCATTCTCACCATCACGAATTTATGGTGCACGAGCACGAACATGTGCACGATCTCCATCACAACCACAAACATGAAGACGACGACGAACCAACTAAACGTGAAGACGGCAGTGAAATTCCACACACCCACAAACATCAACACCAAGCTCTCAGTCACAGCCACAAGCACTATCCGGACCTGCACCACCGCCATCGGCACTAGGCATAAGTCAAGAATCTAACACAGCGTGATCACCCAAAAGGGTGAGACACCAAGTGCTAGAGACGTGGAATAATGGCAGAGTAAGGCACTTGCGCATGCTGTCCAGGAGACATTATGAGACCGACGGTAAATAACAGACTGCGCGGCCAGATTCTGCCCTAATGTCTGAGCAAAAGCCTATTACTATTTTGATCGCCGAAGATCAAGCTATCACTCGCTTTGGGCTGAAGTGCTCACTTGAGGCCTATGCCGACTTGAAAGTTGTGGCAGACTGCGGTGACGGCGTCAGCGCCATTTTGCAAGCCTTGGCCGTAAAGCCCAATGTTATCTTAATGGATATTGGTCTTCCCAAAATCGATGGCATTCGCGCCTCAAAAGAAATCAAACAAGCGCTGCCCAACTGCCACATCATCATGTTTACGGCCAGTGCCGAGAAAGAGCATATTTATGAAGCCCTTGAGGCTGGCGCCGACGGCTATTGCTTAAAGACTGTAGCGGGAGAGCATCTCTATGCTGCCATCAAAGCCGTTACCTCTGGCGCTACCTGGCTAGATCCAGGTATCGCTCATAAACTACTTAAGGCACAAGATAAGCAATCCAGCCAAGAATCGAGCGCAGTCATAACCAGCTCACTGCCTCTGAGACCCTCGCCCAATTCAGCGCTCTCAGAAGAACAAGTAGCAATTCTAAAAATGCTGAGCGCTGGCTGCAGCCTGGAGACTATTGCCAAACAAACCAGCGCATCGCTTGGAAATGTAGGCGGTTTAGTACAAGGAACACTCGATCTTCTGCTCAAAGCCGCCAAACAAGAATTAAACGACAAGGGCGAAACGCCCATAGCACCTTATAAAACCGGGGGGCCAGAGCGGCAAGGAATAAAAAATTACCAAGACGGAAGAACACCTATTGGCGACCGCTACGAAATAGACGGGGTGCTTGGTCGGGGCGGCATGGGCATTGTCTACAAAGGCAAACACGTTCTAATGAATCGACCTGTAGCCATTAAAATGCTGCACCCGGAACACGCAGCTGACGACAATGTTGTTGCCAGATTTCAAACCGAAGCCCAGACTTTAAGCCAACTGTCACACCCGAATTTAGTTTCAGTCTTCGACTTTGGCGTCACCGCTAACCATGAACCATACATGATTATGGACTTCCACTCCGGGCAAAGCCTAGACAACTACCTCATTGCCCGAGGTCCGCTTGATAGCGCCATTGGGTTGAGCATCTTTAAGCAGGTACTAAGCGGCCTAAGTATCGTACATAAAGCCGGAATTGTGCACAGAGATATAAAACCAAGCAATATTATTGTTTCGCAGGACCGCAAGCCAGAGGTTAAAATCGTAGACTTTGGCATCGCCAAAAACCCAAGTACAGAAAAAGAACGCTTAAAAATAACCAACACCGGTGAAGTGATTGGTACACCTCGCTACATGAGCCCAGAACAGTGTACAGGCAAAGAACTAGATGCCAGAAGCGACATCTACGCTCTCGGCTGCGTCATGTATGAATGTTTCACAGGTAAGGCCACTTTTGATGGCGACAGTTTTTACGATATGGTCCGCCTACATCTTAATGAAGCGCCTTCCAGGTTGCCATTCTTCCAGCCTGGCGTCAGTCATCCCAAAGAACTAGTAGAAATAATATTCAAAGCGCTGAATAAAAATCCAGACGATCGCTATCAGAGCGCCGAAGAAATGCTTGAGGCCCTGAACAAAGTATCGGCAGTTGAAACCAAAACAAGGGTCGCTGACTAAACCAAAGACTGATCTAAGCAATAGTGGTAGTAAGTTCATGGACAATTTTCAAGAAAAGCTACAAGCACTGAAGAACGGACCAATCGAGTCAGTATTGAGCCAAATTGAAGATCCCCAAAAGAAAATCGAAGCCCAACTGGCCATTGAGCAACTAATCACACTAGCAGAAGATGAGCATAACCAGCATCTCAAACGCGAAAGTGAGCATGCCTCATGCAACGATGTAGAAGGCCACCAACGATTAATCGAAGAGTTGACGCAAGCTCGTGACGAGGCCCAGGCCGTTTCAAAATTGAAGTCAGAATTTGTCGCCAATATGAGTCATGAAATTCGCACACCGATGAATGGCATTCTCGGTATGGTCGAAATACTTTTGCGCACAGAGCTTAGCTCCTCCGCTCGCGAATACACTCTTCTGCTCAAAGAAGCAGGAAAATCGCTACTAAGCATATTGAACGATATCCTGGACTTCTCAAAAATAGAGGCCGGGCGCTTAGAAATATCTAGTTGCGAATTTGATCCCACAAGCCTGATTGAAGGAGTGGGCGAAATTCTCTCCCCCCAGGCCGATGGCAAAAATCTTCTGCTATCGACCTTTATTGACCCACGTATTCCAGCTCTAGTAACCGGTGACCCGCTTCGGCTGCGGCAAATTCTACTCAACCTTGGCGGCAACGCCCTCAAATTCACCAATCAAGGCAGCGTCACCATTCGAGCAGATCTTATCAATCATTTTGATGACAAAGCAGCAATTTGCTTTTCGATTGTCGACACGGGCATTGGCATTCCTGAATCTAGCCTAGAGCGCCTCTTTGAGCCATTCGTACAAGTCGATGGTTCGATTAGCCGTAGATACGGTGGCACAGGCTTAGGTCTAAGCATATCCAAGCGTCTAATTGAATTGCTCGGAGGCACAATAGGCGTTGAAAGCACTGTAAACCGTGGTTCTACTTTTACCTTCACTATCAATCTACAATCACCAAAACGTTGCAGCTTAGGACCAATAACCAATAGTTTTCAATCAAACGCGGGTAGTTCAACCGTAATAATTTTAGATGACGACGCCCAGCTTAAAGACTGCATTTCGAACTATTGCGATTGCTTCGGACACAAAGCCGAATCTTGCACCACCGTTTCCGAAGCAATTATGTGCATTGAAAGAGCGAAGGAAACCGGCAACACTGTCACATTGATAGTAGATGGCGCTCGCCACAGTCAGCTAGCCCTCGACCTATTTGAGCGCGAATTTTACGGTCAGGAGAATCAATCACAGCGCATAATTTTATTGACGACTAAAGATCTTCGAGTTGAAACGGAAGCACTTTTACCCAAGAGCTTAGCCAAGACACTAACCAGACCTGTGCGCCGCAACGCCCTGAAATACTATCTAAGCGCCCCCAATCCACACCAGATTAACGGAGAAGAGCCGCAGCTCAAAAGGCCGAAAAACCACAAACCGGCAAATACACGAAAGCTCAGAGCACTTGTGGCTGACGACAATAAACTCAACCAGCAAGTGGCAAAGCTGCTGCTTCAGGGCCTAAACTTAGAAGTAGAAGTTGTGGAAAACGGTATGGAAGCGGTTGCCACTTTCGATAGCGGCAGCTTTGACATTGTCTTTCTCGATTGTCAGATGCCCGAGTTAGATGGCTATGCCGCTGCTAGAATTATAAGAAAGCTGCAAGAGCAAAGAGACACCCACGTTCCTATAATCGCCATGACAGCCAATGCCCTAGAGGGAAGCAGAGAAGACTGCCTAGCTGCAGGCATGGACGATTATTTAGCTAAGCCGATTGAGCCAGTAGAACTTGAGAGAGTACTAAGGGCCTGGTCAAAAGATCTAGGAAAAATCAGCACAATTACCCAGCGTCTAAT
>CALRJJ020000606.1:0-3841 GCA_943367505.1 Flavobacterium psychrophilum
AAGTAACGTTGGTAGCATCATCCATTGAACCGGAGTAGTCGAAAACAAGAACGGCGTCTACTTGAGGTAGACCACCGCCAGAGTTAGCTTGAAGTAGTACTTTGCCGACGCCAATTACACCGAGGAATACAGGGTTGTACGTATAGCCTGCGTAGCACATGATGGCGCGGCCGTTGAGACGGTCGGGGAAAACAGGAGCTACCCCGATGAACTGTTGCTGTGGATCGGCTAGAGATATCATCACATTGCAATCACCAGGATTGCCGATGGTCGATACAGCGCTGTATGGGCTGACCACGTTAGCAGAACCGAGGCTGCGACCTAACATGTTGCCGTTCTGGAACATGTTACGGGCGTAGGCACAGGCCTGAGCTTGTGCTGTTCCAAGTTTTGATGCTGTAGCATCATCGTTTGCAATGTCGAGGGAGGTAAGCATGGCCGTTCCGGCCAAAGAAGCTGCGTCGCAAGTTGCTGTCAGTTCTCGCTGGGCCATCTGCAAGCGACTTGAGTCGAATGCGAAGAATCCAGCTAGCATGATAAACATGAAGAGTGCGATTACAAGCCCGGTTACCGCCGCCCCCTTCTGATTTCGTATCCTACGTTCGTTCATTATTATTACAACCTCTATTAATTAATCCGCTTTTTTCAGCTTGCCTTCTAGAACTGCAGTCCGGGTGGGTTTTCAAATTGGGCTTCTGAGCTGACAGTCAGAAACATTGGGCTAGATAGTCCCTGTATGTTGAACCATGGAACAGGAATGAGCGGTGTCACCTGACCGTTAATAGTGACTCTGATAGTACAAACGTACTGGTCAACGTCTGGGATGTTGCCCAGACCAAGGGTAGCAGGGCCGATTACATCGGCTACAGCTGGTGCTCCAGAACCTGGGATCACAGCTCTAATGATACGAACCTCAGGGTTGCTGGCATTGGTGGTCCAGTCTACACCTGGGAACATGCTGCGTATCTGAGCGGCTCGCGCCCGTGCTGTGGCGTAGGCACCAGGGTAAGGTGTGCCAGACGGCTCCGGAACATAGACCAAGGTGTTGAAAGTTTTTGCTTTGGCAGCAAGCATTGTCGCTTGGTTACAGGCAAACCAGAGGAAAAAGGCCCTCAGTCCGCAAGTTCCCAAATTCAACACTGGGAAGAAAATGAACAGGAACAAAACATACATGGTAGCGACATACTCCGCTGCCATTGCTCCCCTGCTCTTTCTTCGTTTCGTCACAAATTTGGCCATATGTATCTACCGTCCGTTAGCTGATGCTCAGATTTGCCGAGAAATTCTTCTATATATTTGCCCGTGGTAAGCCAAATAAATCACCCCTGAGGTTATGCTCGGGGCAGGTTAAGCCAAGTTAACCTAAGTTAACCTTACCTCTAACTTAGCACGTCAAAAAAAGGCCTGTCAACTGTCGAAGAAGCTCACAAATTGGCTTTTACGCATAATTGTCAAGCGCTCCGCTGCTGCCAGGAAAGTTAGTTATCTCCCTCAGTCATGCTTGGGTTAATCAAAACAGGCTTGCTTGCCTGTTCCTCCATTTGCTCCTGGCTAACTCCTTGACTTGAACCTAGACGGGCGGCATCTTTTTGGTAGGTTTGTGCGTCAAGTACGCCTTGACGAAGAGCGGCGTAGTATTTCTTTACAACCTTGTCTGTGGCATAAGGCGCGCCCTTGTCGGCTTCTTGAAGAGCCTGGGTGAAAAGTCCTTCTTTGACCAGGGCTTTCACGGCGCCGCCGCGAGCAGCGTGGTAGGCTGGCGAGATGGCTAAGGCCTGTTGGTAGCAGCTCTGAGAATGTGATAGCGCACCGGCACCGGCGTAGGCTTCACCGAAGACATACCAATCGAAGGCATTCATTGGTGTAATTTTGCTCAATTTTTGCATCTGAGTAAGGGCCGGCACGTACTGTGCCACTTGCACCATGGCAAATGCCAAGTAGCGTCGAGCTGTAATGGAATCAGGATCGATGTTCAAAGCTTTAACAAGAGTCTTGACTGCTTTAGCTGACTCGCCTCGACCAATCTCTTTATATGCGTCATTGATCAAGGGCAAAATTTTCTCATTGACAGCTTTCACAGCTGGCTTACTGTCTTCAGTATCATCTTCTTTATTTGATGAAGCCGCTTCTTCTGCTGCCAGAGCATAGTTTGTGCTAAGGATCGACAGGATTGCTGTGAGCGTTAGAGCTGACTTAGCAACTGAGACAGCTTTTGACAGGCCCATTGATTTTCTCCATTAAACTTAACGACTGCGATTTTAGCACTTTCGCAAAAGCCTGCGAGGCAGTTCAATTTAGGTATGGTTCCTCTTCACTCTAGATGCAAATTTGGTTGATATGTAGTCGGACGTAGTGTGAATATAGATAATGAGAGGAAATTTTCAGGAGGCATTTTGAAGACAAGAACACGGCGAGTGACAGTATTTTACTGGTTGATATCAATAACATTGGTGTCTTGGTGCTTCGCCATGCTCTATATCTACTCGTGGCGCTCAAGTTGGGCTGGCAAGATAGAACCTGAGCAATCTGCCAAAAGAGAAGAGAGTGCTCTGAGAGATAAAATCAGAATTTTGGAAGAAATGGATGCTCCTGAACATGACATTGTGGAAGCACGAATTAGTCTGGCGAAATTGCTTTTCTTTTTGGGTGATTTTAATGGTGGTCGTTATACCGTCGATGACGCTGACTCTAGATTGACCAGTGGCAAGGTTGCGTTAGATAAAGAAGCTCAATTGGTTCAGAGAGTAAGGCTTAACAAGTTAGCTGCCGTTAGTTGTCGTGATACAGGACTCTATAAATTTGCGCAAGATCGATATGACAAAATCTCTAAGCTTTTAGACCAAACTAGTGGTGCCGAGAATAAAGATACTAAGAGTCAAGTGCAATATTTGAAGATTGGTCTCTTAAATGAACAGGCCGTTCTGCACTATATTTGGGCCAATTCTTCAAAAGAAGAAGTTGAGCGCAATAAACATTTTGCCCTTGCTCAATCGCTTTTTGAAAAATGCTCGCAGCAAAGTCTGATGCATGTGAACGAATCTGATGGTGCGAAATACAGACGTTTAGATGAACTGTCACAGACCAATTTATCTGAGTTAGCCAAAGACCTTAAAGATAGACGTGGTGTCTAGGGTTGCGCAGCTACTTTCTGGTTAGTGAATTTATTGCGCAACCAAGTAAGGGCCAAGGCAAGATGTTCTGGCTCGAAAAAGAGTAGGTAGCTTACAATCATTAGCCATTCAAACAGCGGAATATTCATGTGATATTCGATGGTGAGATGGAAAACTACTGCAAAGGCGATCACCCAGTAACGAAATTCCTTAATCCAGATCAGGGTAAAGAGCGCACCTTCAATACCTAGAGTCCCCCAGGTCAAAAGGTTGATAGTCCAAGCGTGCTCAAACACGAACGGCAGGGGCAGCCTCTGTAAGTCTTCAATACGAGAAGCGGTAAAAACGGCACTGCCATCTATCCAGGGGCCACCGACAATTTTGCAAAAGAAAGTGTGCCAGTAAACAGTGGCTAGCTGAATTTGCAACAACCTCAGCGGCCAGATGCTGACCTTTGTATAGTTATTGAAGTTACCGGCAGGGTTGCTGCGTTTTTGTCTGCCTGTGAGGGCCAGAGCGTTGCCGGAGGCCGAAAATATTAACCAAAAGGTGGAGACCCGCAAGTAAGTATCACCAGCGTTAAAAATAAACGGATTGCGGTGATAGAGGCTGGTCAGGCAAAGATAACAAATGGTGGCAGCGACTCTGGCGTGAAAACCGAGGGTCAGAGCTACTGCCGCAAGGAAAAAGATGCACTGAAATACAACCAAAAACTGGTCATTATCAGGAAA
>CALRJJ020000607.1:0-3819 GCA_943367505.1 Flavobacterium psychrophilum
CGTAGGCGCCCTCAAGGGCGGCGACGTTGACTTTGTCACAGAAGAAATCAAAGCCGTAGTTAAAGCAGCGAAAGAAAACCCTGTCAAAGTAATAATTGAGTGTGACTTACTTTCAGACGACGAAAAAGTTATTGCTACTGAGTGCTGTGTCAAAGCCGGTGCCGCAATGGTGAAGACCTCGACCGGTTTTGTCAAAGACGGCAAGGGTGCCACTGTCGCTGACATAGAGCTGATCAAAAAAGCTCTTGCTGGTGCCAAACTTGGTATCAAAGCCAGTGCCGGAATCCGTGATCTAGCCAAAGCTAAATCGCTGGTTGATGCGGGTGCCACAAGACTAGGCACATCAGCCGGTGTAGAAATTCTCAAAGGGGCTGAGCCAGCTAAGGCTGCTTATTAACTAACTAACTATCGTTCTAAGATTCTCATGGGGGAAAACAAATTGGTTCCTGTTAAATCCGCACTGTCAGCCGTCAGCACTCTACTGTTAGCATGCAGTGTCGCTCTCAGCTTCAACGCTTTCGCTCCTTCGGCTTTGGCTGACGAGCAAGACTCTGAAACCATGAAAAAAGCTGAAGGCATGTACAGCCATGGCAAACTGAAAGAAGCCGCTGAAGCCTTCAGAGAAGCTATCAGACAAGAGCCAAACAATGCTAAAGCCCACCAACGACTAGGCGCTATTCTAGCGGCCATGGAAGACTACGAAACAGCCATATTAGAGTCAAAACAAGCAGCTAAGCTTGACCCTAAATACTTCCTACCACATGTGGTGCTCGGCCAGATTTATGCCAACCAGGGCAAAGTTGAATTGGCTCTTCCTGAATTTGAAGAAGCCTGCAAACTCAAACCAACAAGTTTCCGTGCTCACTGTGACTTAGGCTTTGCCTATACCCACGTTGGCAAAGTAGACGAAGCTGTCGCTGCTTACAAGAAAGCTGCTGATATCAATCCTAAAGATGCCACTCCCCATCTGAACATGGGCGTCTTGTTAGCGCAGCAAGAAAAGTATCCTCAGGCAATAAAAGAAGAGCAAGAAGCAATTACTTTAAACAGCAAACTACCCGAAGCTTATATCAATCTCGGCAATATCTTTGCTGAGTCTGGAGATACCCAACAAGCAACCCAGGCTTTTAAAGACGCACTAAAACTAGTGCCCAACCATCCTAATGCTTTGAGCGGTTTGGGTTGGATGTTGCAGAAATCAGGTGACTACAAAGGGGCCGTAGCTGAGCAGAAAAAAGCTCTCAAGATTCAACCTAATTTCACTCCAGCCAGAAGAAGATTGGCCACTGCCCTAGCTGGCATGGGCGATAATCAACAGGCCGAAATTGAATTCAAAAATGCTCTTAAGGCTTCACCACGCGACGTTACAGCCCATGTTGAATATGCTCAATTCTTAGAGAAGCAAGGCCAAAGTGCTCCAGCCCTCACTGAATATAAAAAGGCAGTCGAAATCAAACCAGATTCAAAAATTGCCCAAGAAGGCGTGAGCAAGCTAACTAAGATCAAATAGCACCTGCTGCTGTTCTTCATTCTAGTATCTAGAAAGCGTCCGATTTTTGACTAAAAATCGGACGCTTTTTTATTTGAAGAACTATTGGAGCTAGCTACTTCATTTCAGTGGTGATGCCATCGAAATGCTCAGTGTCCTTTTCGGCATCGGCTTTGGTTTTATGGATAACACCATCTCTATGGTTGGGTGGTGCATAGAGCGTATACAGCTTCATGGCTTTGTCTTTAGACAAATTGATAATGTTGTGGCGCGTACCTGCTGGTATCAGCACCACAAAGCCGTCATTGAATTGATGTTCAACGCCGTCCATTACAGACTTCCCCTGACCTGATTCACAGCGAATGAACTGATCGAGGCTATGCACCTCTTCACCAATGTCTTCGCTTGGCAAAAGGCTCATGACCACAAGCTGGCTGTGTTTTGCCGTGTAAATAACCTGACGGAAGTTCTCGTTTTTAAGAGATAAATCTTCTATGTTTGCTGTACAGCCCTTCATTTTTATACTTCCTTTTTGCGCCTAAGTTGTTTCTGCAACTAAGACTAAGCAACTAACCTACGAGCACATGCGAGTTTTTCTTTCTATAAGATCGCTCGATTATTCCTTCAATCGCCTCTCTCAGGCCCTTATAGTCACAGCCCTCTCCGAATTGCGGGCATTGAACACAAGCAGATGTTTGTGCGCGAAAACCACAGAACAAGTCCATGCTTAAATACTTGTCGGCACCACACAAGAGAGCAGCTCTCGCTAGAGTTGGATCAAACATCGATGCCCTAATTGATCTTTCCCTAGACAAGCAAAGAAGCGGGATAGAGCGGAGAAGGACGTCTCCTTTCACCAATGAAATCAATTCAAAAACATCTATTTCTTCATAGACATTACCGACCACCAAATCAAAATTGGCATCAGGCTGGCGCAAAACCGCCATAGCTGTAGCGAGATCATGGGCGAAGTAGAGTTCATGCTCTTCTTGCAAACATTTACGCAAAGGAGAAAATTCTTCGTCCATTCCTCGAACAACCAAAATGCGTGACATAAAGTGCCTCAATTAAGCAGCGAGAGTGTGAAAGTCTTGCCGCTGACACGATTAGACACCCGGGCGAATAATATTAAATCAGTCAAAGGATATATTCAGACTGAAGTTCCCTTGAGCCCGTCATTAGGCACTGATCAATGGGTTAATAAAGTTTTCAAGCAAAAAGCTAGATCGGCCCTCTATCTGTACTGAACTATACATATAGAAAAAGCGTTTTTGAGTAGATATCATCCCAATGGATGATGATATCTTTGAGAAATAGCCGTTTAGCAGGCAAAAGCGGCGACTAGGCTATTTGTGTGCGCCGATTGGTCTCATTTCAAAAAGGTTCTGAAAGTCTCCACTTGCATTTCGAGCAGCACTGCCAACAAAGACAACCCCGACCGACTTTGCTTGCTTGTAGCCACTGGGCGCAATAAAAAGCTTGGGATCATCAGTGACGCTCTCAATTTTGCTGGTATCTAGCAAGGTTTCCAAATGACCTTCCTCACTAATACCATTTGTATAGTCTCTACCGCTCTGTGACTTCACATAAGTGACCGGCAAGCCACCATTGGTCGGAACTTTATAGGCAGCAAAGATTATGCTCTCCACCTGTGGTGCAATATTGCCTAAAGGCAAATACTTAAAGGTCGAGTTTCGGCCAGTCCAACGAAGAATGTCATAGCCACCAAAGTTGAAAGAAGATTTGGAAAAGTTAGCGGAACTAAGTTTGCGAGGCCGCTCTACCATGACGAAGCCTGACACTAGACCGGTGTTTTGAAAGTCTTTGAGACTCTGGGAAAAGTAAGTCTTATCGTCGTTGCGAAATACTGTTACTCGCCAATCTGGTGCTTTAGCAACCAGTACAAATTTTAGTTTGTCTTGATTTTCAATGCGAATACCATGGGCACTCGCTGTTAGCTGGCAACGGCCCATGAATGTATGAGTTTGAGTGAGCCGCAGTGCGTTCTCTCGAGCGGAAGCAAGAGGGCTGGTGAAAACAAAAACAAAAACGAAAAAGGCTATGAGGAAAGATCTATGCATATTCAATCTAAACTCCTCACTGCAGATTTATTTCAATCTAGAATTAGCTTAGCTCTAGCTTAGCCTATTTTATTTTCGCCCACCTGGTAGCTTCATATCAAACAAATTCTGGAAGTCCACGCTATCATTGCGCACCGAAGAACCGGCAAAGACAAGACCAAGAGATTTGACTAATTTATATCCAACTGGAGCTGTGTAGAGGTTCGGATTGTCTTCAACAGATTCGATTTTACTGGTATCGATTATGTT
>CALRJJ020000608.1:0-3796 GCA_943367505.1 Flavobacterium psychrophilum
TTCTGCCACTGGTATTACTTCGATTACTTTGCAGTTTGCTTTAAACCGCAGTATCGATGGGGCAGCTCAAGATGTGCAAGCCGCTATTGTGGCTGCCCGGCCCTGGCTGCCAGCGAGTATGCCCAGTCCGCCTACTTTTCGTAAGGTAAATCCTTCTGATTCGCCGATTCTTTTTGTTGCTCTCAGCTCTAAAACTCTGCCGCTTTATACCGTTGATGAATATGCTGAAAACGTTATTGCCCCTCGCCTTTCAATGACTTCGGGCGTGGCACAAGTGCAAGTGATGGGCTCGCAAATTTATGCGCCCCATATTCAAGTAGATCCGCGCAAGCTAGCTGCCTACGGCATAGGCATCGATGAAGTGGCCGCGGCTGTGCGTCAGGCCAATGTCAATTTGCCTACGGGAACACTACACGGTCCTGATACTTCCTATAACATTCGAGTGAACGGGCAGCTTTTTAACGCTGACGCCTTCAAGCCGCTCATTATTGCCTATCGTAAGGGCGCGCCGGTGCGCATACGCGATATTGGCACTGTGATTGACAGTGTGCAGACCGATAAAGTGGCAAGTTGGTATAACGGCCATCGTGGCATCATTCTTACTGTGCAGCGTCAGCCGGGCACAAATACTATTGAGATTGTCGATGATATAAAGAAGATGATGCCTAACTTCAGGGCAATACTGCCTGGGGCGGTCAATCTTGAAATTCTCTATGATCGCAGTATTTCTATTCGACGGTCGGTGGGTGATGTCAAAGCCACTCTAGTGATTACCGTTTTCTTGGTTGTCTTAGTAATAGTGCTTGCCCTTGGTAGTTTGCCTACCACTCTAATAGCTAGTGTCACTCTGCCCATTGTCTTGATGGGTACCTTTGCTGCTATTAAGCTCTTTGGCTTTACCCTAAACAATATTTCCCTTATGGCCCTTACCCTTTCTGTTGGTTTCATTATTGATGATGCCATTGTGGTATTAGAAAATATTGTCCGTCATATTGAAGCTGGCGAACCGCCCTTGCTGGCTGCTGTTAACGGTTCGCGTGAAATTGGCTTTACTGTTGTCTCTATGACAGTATCTTTAATTGCTGTCTTTATTCCAATATTGTTTCTTGGTGGCATCATTGGCCGCCTCTTCTTTGAGTTCGCCGTCACGATTTCTGTCGCTATTTTGATTTCTGGTTTTGTCGCGCTCAGTCTTACTCCTATGCTCTGCGCTCGCTTCTTGCGAGCTGGCAGTAAGCAAAATTGGCTGCATAGAATTTCAGATAGTTTGTTTGGTCATTTGCAAGCGGCCTACGATTTTACTTTAAAGCCAGCATTGCGTCATAAACGCTTGGTTCTGCTTAGTTTTGTTTTGATGCTTGTGGCCACCGGGTATTTGCTTAAGGAAGTACCGAAGGGTTTCATGCCCACTGAAGATACCGGCCAGATTTTCGGTATGACTCAAGCAATTGAAGGCATTTCATTTACTGAGATGGTTAAGCATCAGCAAATGCTAGCTGATATTGTCCTGAAGAATGACAGCATCCGTGGCGCTATGTCTAGCGTTGGCGCCAGTGGCCCCAATCAGGCTGTCAATCAAGGTCGTATTTTTATGGTCTTGAAAGATAGGGCAGACCGGCCTGGTCATGCCTCTCTTGACCAGGTTATTCAAGAGTTGCGCAAAAAAACTGCCAATGTTCCAGGCATCAATTTGTTCATGCAGAATCTTGGTGGCATTCGTATCGGTGGACAGCTAACAAAAGCGCAATATCAAGTAACGCTCTCAGGTTCTGAGTTGCAGGAGTTATATAAAGCTTCCCGTGATTTTGAGGCAAAGCTCAAGGCTATGCCTAATTTGCAAGACGTGAACAGCGACTTGCAAGTAAAGAATTTGCAGCTAAACGTGGAGATTGACCGAGATAAATGTGCTCGTCTTGGTATCAATGTTCAGCAAGTGCAGGACGCGCTCAATAACGCCTATTCTGCCCGGCAAGTTTCGGTGATTTATACCCCGACCAATCAATATTGGGTAATACTCGAAGTTGAGCCCCAATATACTGAAGACCCTTCGATGTTGCACTGGTTCTTTGTGCGGGCCGGTAATGGTCAACTCGTGCCACTCGATACTCTTGCTACTGTTGACCGCGGAGCTGGGCCTTTGCTAGTTAATCACTTAGGTCAGTTTCCCTCGGTGACAGTTTCTTTCAACCTTAAGCCTGGGGTGGCCTTGAGTGAGGCCGTTGCTCCAGTAAAAGAACTGGTGGCAACTGGTTTGCCTGAAGATGTATCAGGTAGTTTTCAGGGAACGGCTCAAGCTTTTGAAAGTTCTACTCAGAATTTAGGCGTACTGCTGCTAATTTCTATCATCGTCATCTATATAGTTCTCGGCATCCTTTACGAGAGTTTCATTCACCCAATTACCATACTCTCCGGCCTTCCTTCAGCTGGTTTGGGTGCCCTTTTGACGCTGATAATTTTCAATATGAATCTCGACGTATACGGTTTTTTAGGCCTGATTCTGCTGGTTGGTATTGTCAAAAAGAATGCCATCATGATGATAGATTTTGCCGTCGATGTTGAGCGCGAACAAAATCTTAAGGCTGAGGCCGCTATCTATCAAGCATGTTTAGTGCGCTTCCGCCCGATCATGATGACGACCATGGCTGCTATTTTGGGCAGCTTACCAATTGCTATTGGTTTTGGCGAAAGTGGCGGCTCGCGGCAAACGCTTGGTATGACAATTGTGGGCGGCTTACTGGTATCGCAGCTGGTGACTTTGTATATCACACCAGTGTTTTATATCTACCTAGATCGCTTCCAGCATTTTATAAAAGATAAAACTGTTTTTCGCCTGCCTCGCAAGCCTAGGCTTGATGGACCGGTAAGTCAGCTCGAAAAGTATGAGGACGCCAAATGAATCTTAGCGCCATCTTTGTTAAGCGGCCAGTAATGACCACCCTGGTGATGATAGCCATACTTTTCTTTGGCTTGATGGGCTATCAGGCTTTGCCTATCAGTGACTTGCCTAACGTCGATTTCCCCACCTTGCAGGTGACCGGCACCCTTCCTGGTGCTAGCGCTGAGACCATGGCGTCTGCCGTGTCGATGCCACTAGAAAAGCAATTTGCCACCATCGCTGGCTTGACGCAGATGACTTCCACTAGCACCCTCAGCCAGTCGCTCATTACTTTACAGTTCGACCCTTCCCGCGATATGGATGGCGCTTCTCTTGATGTGCAAGCGGCAATAACAGCTGCTTCTAAACAACTGCCGCCGCAAATGACTATGCCGCCGACTTTTTCGAAAGTGAACCCAGCCAGCCAACCGGTGATTTATTTGGCTGTAAGTTCTGATAGCTTGCCCTTGCATCAAGTTGATTATTATGCCGAAACGCTAATTGCCCAGCGCATGTCGCGCATAAGTGGTGTGGCCCAAGTGCAGGTCAATGGCTCTCAGGCCTATGCTGTTCGAGTGCAGGTAAATCCCCAGAGGCTCGCCACTTATGGCCTTGGTATTAACGATGTTATGGCTGCGGTGGTGTCGGCTAATCAAAATCAGCCTACCGGCACCCTCTGGGGCAAGCATCAGGCTTTCACCATTCAGTCTAATGGTCAGCTGCTCAGTGCCGATGCTTACAAACCGGTCATTGTTGCTTATCAAAACAATGCTCCCATTCGCTTAGAGAACCTGGGGCAAGTAATTGATAGTGTGCAGAATGATAAGTCTGGCGGTATCTATAACGGCAAGCCAGCCATCATTTTAGCGGTGCTGAAGCAGCCTGGCGCCAATACCATTCAGGTAGTCGACAGCGTCAAGA
>CALRJJ020000609.1:0-3795 GCA_943367505.1 Flavobacterium psychrophilum
TTCTAACAATGACACCAGGTTATAGTGATGACTAAAACCCTTCAAGCATTTGGACATGGAATGGTCACGTGTTTGGCATTATTGTTGTTGTTAATCGAACATGATTCCATTGTTAAGTTAAAACAGAAGTAGGAGTAGTCGTATGCAATGCACAGACCGCGGCCTTGTTGGAGTTCGCACAGAGCTTAAGGAAAATCACAAAGAGCTTCCAAACGACGTGCCGCTCTATAACCAAATTCCGTGTTGCAATTTATCGATACCTGTCAAACAAGCAAGCCAGATAGAAACAAATAACGACAAAAAGATACTCCCCGAAATAGAATTTGGCTAAAAACCAAAAGAGATCCAAAGACCCAATTAGACCTAGGCGTGGTAGCCCAAAAAGAGGGGCACTAAGTGCATTAGTAAAGTTTTGCCGTGCGAACTCAGCAATCAAAAATCTTTAAAACTAAATTGCTAGACGTGGCTTGTTAAAGCGCATAGTTTCAGGCTAGATATAAGCTATTAATGCCTCCACTTCATTGTATTTAGATAAACACGAACCCAGAATCACCAAGAACTTCTTTTGTTCAGAATAATTGCACTTAAGTTTGTGCGATTCGGTACTAGCGGTTCTAATTTCAACGATTTACCCAGGCATTAAAACCATTGTTTTTCCCATTGCTTTCACACTGTCATGGAACGAGAAAATGTAAGGTGGCTAACTGTCATCGGAATGCTCATTCTGCTCACCGCAGGCTCAAAGATTTCGATGGAAACCGGCCACCGCACGGCCATTAAGCCTCCGCCTCCTCAACCAGCTGCCAAACCACCAGCTCCAATTCTTTCGATCAAAAGCCTAGACCAGAAAGTAGACGAGAAGATCATTCCACTGCTTCTCAAAAATTACGACAACGCCGGATCATTGCTAGAACGCGCCGTTGGAGGACCGGAAGGCACACGCAGAGTCGACGGTGGATTTAACGAAGCATACTTCGGGCACCAAGATCCGATGTGCAATTACAACTGGTCAGCCAGCTGCTCAAAGGGCATCACCAACCTTGGCAGTTTCTCCTATCAGCAAGCTACCGACAAACCGCGAGCTTTAACGCCCCTGCAAGCCGACCGCATTCAAAAGCAGATTCTGCGCTTGCAGGCCCTTGAACTCTTTTACCAAGCTCGACGACAGCACTTGCAGTTGAATCTTTTTCAGCTTTTGTCTGGTATCGATTTGGCTAACCAGAGCCCGATGGCCGCCTGTGTGCAACAGCCCAACAAGGCCGTTGTCTATAAGCTTGCTGCTGGAATCGATCCTAATGGCAGCAACACTGCCAAGGTTACGACAACTTTCACCAAGAACGATTGCCGCTGGGGTTACATTGACCGCCTGGCACAAGCACAGAGGCAAAAGAAACTGCAAGGATTTGACGCGGTCGTCGCTGCTAGGCAGTGGTCTTACTTCAATGTCGATCCCACTTCTGGCAGGTTTAATAACTGGGACGCCGGTGGCCTTGGGAACAACCCATTAGTCATCAAGGCCGACCAATTGCGACGCACTCTCGCGGTCGTTAGTGCGATGCGGTATCAGGTTGACAATTTCAAGTGATCCAGTGAGTTTATGAATGGGGAATGCTGGATTGATCTTGAATCTTACCGACATCGATTGCGCCGCTTTCAGCAGCATCAAAACCAGGGCTGTAGCTCAAGTGGACAGCTTCGGCTGTATGAGCGCTCACTAGCAATAGTGGGTAGGCAGGTTCGATTCCTGCCAGCCCTATTGCCGAACTTTTCGGTTCGGCAGCACTCTTAGTGCAAGATCACCAACAGCAAAATCAAATTACACCATGTCACAAACAGCATTCCAGCGATTTAACAGCACCTTCAACAACGCGCAGCAAGCTCTCAAAAGCGTCAAATATCTGCGCAAGCAAAAGGCGTCTGCGACTGAAAACGCTTTGTCTACGGAGCAAACTGATCAGCTGAACCTTATCGAAGCACTCGGCTACCTTGCTGTCGGCCTGGCCGCCAATGTCTACAAATGGGAAAAGCCAGCAGCACAAAGCCTTGGCGCAGCTAGTTTCTTCAACGACAGGCAAAATAAAGCCTACGACATTGCTGATGAAGTCACTACTGTTGCTCAAGTGCAATTGGAACCACTTCTGGCACTGGTACCGCCAATGAACACGCCAAACTCCACCGCTGGCGGTGCCATGTCGATGAGCGTGAGCGACCCAGTGCAAGATGCCCTTGACAAAGCGACCGTAAAGCTGATCACCGCTCTGCCCCTGCTAGAGACGTCATTCAGCGCAGACACACAATTCGGTGCCGGCACGCCCGCAACTAAGTTCTTTGCCTATCTCTATGCACACAAACCATCCAAGGCAGATGAAGTTGGAAAAGCACTGGACCAAGCCCTCTCAGCTAGCGCTAAGTAGCAATCTGTGTGCTTAGTAAATTGCAGTTTTAGACAGCACAAGGGGCCTAGTTCAGGTATCACCACATAGCTAGTTGCGGTGAATACGAAAATAGAGATAAACAACCATTAGAAAAGCTCTAAGGTAAAAGAGTAATTTATCCACCAAACTAAAACAGAAGACAAGCTCCAAAAACCAGATATAAGCCATTGCACCACCAGCAGAATCTTCACACACATCACCCGATGTGGTTTAGCTTTCTTGAATTGAGCTTCAACGCCACAGTGATCTTGCATCACCTCGAGAGAGGAACCTGCAGGTATCACTCCCATTACCAGTTCGAATAACCCTCTCAAAGGTAAGCATCATGACCGACATTGCTGGCCTTCAGAGCCAGAATTTCTACTTTCAACAAAAGCTCTTGAACGAGCTTCTTGTGGCGCAAGCCATCTTTGATGGAACTGGAGATGTTCAAGATACAAACTGGGAGACGAAGTATGTTCGCTTGACCAGCCATCACAACTTGCTGATTGTTCCGCTGCTGAGCCTCTGTGAACTGAAGTTCGATTGGCAAGCGCAGAAGAATGCCAGCGACGAGGTCAATGCCAAGGCATACATCGACGCAGTTTCTTGCCTTCGGGCAAAACTGCATCAGTTGCTGCCTCTGGCACAAGGAGCCACAACAGTGGCTTGAACTCAACCAGTCAACAAGCCTAAACAGGCTACGTTCAAGAAGTCCACAGTCCAACTAAACCATCTACACGAAAAATCATGTCCGACAACAACAACACTTTCGAAGTGAACGACAAGCGCAACAGGCAAATCAACCTCGCCATCGAAGCCGCGAGCAACAGCTACAAGCTCGCAGCCATTACCTCTCACATCCAGTGGATGCACGGGCCAAGGTCCAAGGACTCCAACCCCTTGTTGGTTTGGCAAGGTTGGGATAACGAGTTCTACAGCACGCTGAACAGGCATCTTGAACTTCTGGAGCTTGACCGGTCAGTACATATTGCCGCAGGTGTATCTGCTGCAGCTGCCCTCAAGGAGCTGCATTCTCTGCAGAATCGACCCGACTGAAACTCACCAATAGTTCCAAAAAAATCGAAATCATGACCCTCCCCAACAAAGCGAAGCTTCAAGCACTCCATGAGAACCTGACTACTGCTCAGGCTCAACTCGCCGAAGAAACGGCTCACCAGGCAGACGTCCAACGTCTCATTCACGAGATCGAGGCCGCCGTCATGGCTGGCATCTGGGAACCTACCACTGGTGCTTACTCAAGTCGGGTCGTCAGCGATGTGATCGATCACTTCAAGACTACCGAATACGCTGTGGCTCTTATCGGTTCGAATCGCAAGAGTTGCAGATTCAAGGTCAGCTGAGGTTGCAAGCTCCCCCA
>CALRJJ020000610.1:0-3789 GCA_943367505.1 Flavobacterium psychrophilum
CCGTTGGCTATGGTCTTACCGCTGTTAGCAAAATGGGCAAGTTCGGCGTGCCTGTGGCAGCCGCAGCTGGGCTCGGCATGGGTGCAGCCTGGGTCTACAGCGAGTTTAGTGCTGGACGCCCCCAAGCAACTATCGGAGCCGTTTCTGAGGCTTATCATTCAGGAGCAAACCTTGAAGCTAATCGCCGACAAGTAGCCGCAAACGGCGGCGCTATTCTCTTTGATGCCACCTTAGTTGGCCTCTCTGGCGGACTTGGCATGAAGGCAGGGATGAACCTCAAGCCCAACTGGCATATGGATGCAGTAGCCAGTGGCAAAGCTCAATTCGCCAAGACATCTGAATTCTTTGGCCAAGATCACCTCACTGGGCTGTCCCGCAGTTTTGCTGGCAAAGAAGCCAAAAGCGACCTAGGCGCAGGCATCTTCGAGCAAGTCAAAGACATCGTCAATACCAAACCTAAAGCCGCTGGCTCTTTTGCTGACCTTCAGGCCCAACTAAAAAAATCACAACTAGCTGATGACACCCACTTAGTTGTAGCCAAAGAAAAGCTCACCACTGTCCACCAAGAAAACTTGGCCCTGGCATCAAAAGAGACTCAACTCTCGGGCAAAATGACCCGCCAAATTCAAGAGCGCGAAGCACTAAATGGCCCACTGCCTGAGAAAGCTCAGCTGACACGCGCCCAAGAGAATCTTAGGAGCGCCGAAGAAGTCGGTCGCACTATCAACAGCAAACGACAAGAGCACGATCGCCTCTTCCAGGAACGCGAACAAGCCCGAGGACTGATCAAAGAAGAGCGCACGCCCGAAGGTCGACCAACCGCTGAGAAGATTGCTTTCGATGCGAAGAATCAACAATTCAAAGACGCCAAAGCTGCCTTTGAAGAAGCAAAAACAATGGGCGGCAGCGAAGCTGTTGCTAGAGCCAAAGAAAGAGTAACTGAGGCACAAGCAGCCCTAAGCGCCGCTGAACAGGCCAAGCCCGGCAAGCAAGCAGCAATCGAAAGAGAAATAAAAGCAACCGAAGGCGAACTAACAGCCATAAGAGAGCAACGCCAGACGCTGGCGGTAAGCGCTCAAGAGTTGGTGGCTCTGCACCAAAGCCGGATGACTGCCCTAGAAGGCGACCCTAGCCTTAAGATTGCCCACGAGAAACCAGTAGTCGTCAAAGAAGCTGTAGCTAAACCAGTTGTTGCTGAGACAGCCAAGCCTTCAACCGTTGTAGCCGAAGTAGTGGCGCCCAAAGAAACCACTACAGTTACAGCCGAGGCCCCAGCTGGCCGCAACCTAATCAAAGAAGCGCTGGAACAACCAGTAGCAGCCAAAGAAGTGGCAGCACAACCACCTGAGCCAGTCAGAGTTGAAGTGGCAAAACCGCAGGCAGACGCACCCGTCAAGCCAGCTGTCGAAGTAGCGGAAAAGCCAACAATCGAGCCCCTAAAAGTTAGTCAGCAGTTAAGCACAGCTAAAGCCAACGCTGAAGCAGTGGTGCGCTCCAATCAACTCTTCAGAGAAATTGAGACAAATCGACGCACAATTAGTGAGATAGATGGTGGCACTTACCGGGCAAAGCCTGGCGAGAATCTAGCAGAAACCCGCACGAGAGCCGAGCAAAACGCCATGAGAGTTCAGGAGCAACTGGGCTCCGATCGAGCACCATCATATACACGTGCTCTCAAAATAGTGGGCGAATACGCTAAGGCCGCATCTAAAGAACTTGCCCAAATTCCTGATGCTGGCAAGCGCGGACAAGTCGCCACCGAAGCTGTAGCCCAACTAGAGGGCATGATGAACAATCTGCCTAACTCATACAAAGGCTATCGCGAGAAGTTAAGCGATTTGCGCGAACCAGGCCGTGGTGTCAATACGGGCTCGCCAGAAAGAAGATTGTCAGAAATTCAAGAGCACCTCGAAGCCAAAACCAGACTGCTCGACGATTTGAGAAACAAGCAGCTGCTTGATGTTGCCGAACAACAGCCCGTTCTCAAAGAAATCTTAGATCGCCAGCGCAATGGCAACCTGCCCGAGGACGGAACGATCGTGCTCTTCGGTAAAAACGGCCGCTTCATCAATCAACCAAACACCCGCTCACCTCACTTTATCGAAGTCTCGCGCTTGAACGAGCACGGCGTAGGAGCCGACGGAGCAGGCTTTAATCGCTTCACAGCCAATGCTGCAGATATCGATGGCATGGTGATCTTAAGACCAATATACGAAAACGGCATGAAGGTGCAACTGCCAAGCAAAGGCAATGGCAAACCAGTATTCAAAAAGATGGTAGCCGAAGTATTCGGCAATACTCCGCCAGAAATTTCGGTAAACGATAACTTCGTCAAAATCTTAGAGCGCTTCGGACCTGAAAGACAGAGACCAGGAAGCTAGAAATCTGGCAGCTCAGAATCCAGTTGTTAAGATTGGCAGCTCAAAGCCTGTCAGCTAAAATTGGCAGCCAAGATTCAAGTAGGTATGAATCAAGTAGCTAGAAGGCTCTTATGAACCTGGCGCCCCTGCTAGGGTGCGAGCTGATGACTTAGAGATTGTCACGGCCTCATTGCCGATCTCATTCTTAGCCTTAGTTTTGTCCATGGCATTGAGAGCCGCACCAGGATTGAGTGCCGCATAAATAGTGTTCATGTCGTTCACTATTGCTGCAAGAGTAGATGGTTCAATAGCCTGAGCGGCGTCAGAGATTGATTTATCAGGAGTGCAGTGACTTTCGATAATCAAACCATCAGCACCACAGGCAATGGCAGCACGAGACATGGAAGCGATTAAATCACGCTTACCTACAGCGTGTGACGGATCAACCATCACAGGCAAGCTAGTCAATGATTTGATCACAGGCACAGCTGATAAGTCTAGGGTGTTGCGTGTACGATTTTCGAACGTGCGAATACCACGCTCACACAAAATAACCTGGAGATTACCTTCCAGCAAAATGTATTCAGCAGCCTGTAGAAGCTCGTCAATGGTAGCCGACATGCCTCGCTTCAAAAGTACAGGCTTGCGCTGCCGTCCTAGCTCTTTGAGCAGCTCATAGTTATACATGTTGCGAGCGCCCACCTGAAAAACATCAAGATATGGCGACGAAGGTTCAATTTGCTCAATCGAGACCACTTCGCTGACCACAGGCAAACCGGCCTGCAGGCCGGCTTCTTTCATATACTTTAGACCGTCTAATCCCAGGCCCTGGAAATCGTAAGCGGAAGTACGTGGCTTATAGGCACCGCCACGGAGGGCTACAGCACCAGCGGCTCTGACCTCATGTGCCAGTTCTATGATTTGCTCTCGACCTTCGATAGCACAAGGACCAGAAACAATAATTGGCGGAAGACCACCACCAAGCTGGACCAAACCAGAGTTAGAATTCGCAGGAGAGAGAGTAACCACTGTCTGGGCCAGATCTTTACCAAGGGGGCTGCGATTGCTCAAGCGCACAACTTTCTGCACACCATCCATTTGGCTGAAGACATGACCTGGTAAGCTATCGGCATCGGAAGTTATAACCACCAATGTAGTCTTGGCGCATTTAACTAAGGTATTCTCTAAACCGCGTGACGAAAGATTCTGACGAATCTTTTCTATTACCTTTTCGCTAGCATTGCCCAGTGACAGAATCATGAGGATCTCCTTGCTTTTCGAAATCTTCGCACAGTTTGTCAAGAATCTTTCTTAGACTCACTTACTGTAAGCTCGTAAGTCTCTATTTCAGCCTATCCCAACCTCTCAGATAGAGGCCAAAACCCGCCCTGCATGGGAGATTGAGCAAGTGAGCAAAAAGCAAGGAAGG
>CALRJJ020000611.1:0-3759 GCA_943367505.1 Flavobacterium psychrophilum
TTCAAACGCAGTGTCGACGATTTTGTTAAAGATAACCTTGCTCCTACACAGCAGATTTTGGCGAAAACATTGCTGACTGAGGTTACTCAAACTGGTCAGCCCCCCCATGTAGACGGGCTGGCGAGTGTGCTCAACGACTCCATACAAGGAGCACCAAACAGTAAAATCTTCGCTGACGCAGAAAAAGCATTGCAAGATCCCGCCCTGCGTCAGGCTATAAGCAAACCTGACGCTGAGCTAAGCGAAGCACAGAGACAATTTAAACGTACTATTGAAAATGCCGTCGCCGGTACCATCATCGGCCCGATGGTATATAGCGAAGTACCAGTAACGGTGACTGACGACCAGGTGGCCAAATACACTAAGAGCCTCTATGAAACAGGTCGTATCCCCGCTGATCTAAAAGCCGATCTCGGCTATTCCAAAGATCAGGTGCTTTCATCAGTAGCGATAGCTCCTCAAGCCGAGCGCGACGCCGCCACTCGATATATGAGTGCTGATGAAAAAGCAGTAGTAGAAGGTATTCGTCAAAACACTGACAGCAAACCAGACATGGCGGACCGCATCCGCATGATGGCAATGGGTGCCGGTGGCTCTCCTGAGCAGTTTAAAGAAGAACTGGGCGCACTATCTTTTGCTGACAGACAAAAACTGAAGGACGAGTACACTAAAAAATTTGGCAAGGATCTCGACGAGGATTTCCTCTCCAAAGTAGACAAGAGAGAAGCTAGCGCCTACGCCAATCTATTAAGACCGACAGATACAGACGGCAGACAGACTTACTACGATAACTACCACCGAATGCTCGAGAGCGAAAGCGGATTTAGTGCCGACGGTACTAGACTCACCCTTGAGCGCGCCAATGATATGTATCAGGAAGGTCTGGAGAGCTACCAGAAAGTCTATAAAACACTGCCTCCCGAAAAGCAAAAAGCTCTCGATGATTACTTCAATAAATCACTTGAACAGTACAAGAACTCCAAAGAAAAATTGGCAGAGATTGTCGTCGATGCCACCATTACGGCCACAGCTCTAGCCGCGGCACCATTTACAGGGGGAGCGAGTCTGGCTGCCGTGGTAGCCATGTCGGCGGCTGCGGGAGCAGCTTTCCGCGTCGGCGCCATGAAAGTAATTGAAGGTAATGACTTCGACGGCTCCGCTAGAAACCTCTGCAAACAAATCATAATCGGTGGATCAACAGCGGCCCTTAATTTTATCGGTGCTGAAGTTATAACCGGTGTTGGCGGCCTGGCCAATGGTGTCAGTCAGGAGGCTATAGCCGGTCTTGTCGTCGGCCGTGAAGTGCTCGCCCAAGGGGGCAAAGAGATTCTGGAAAAAGGACTGCCATCGTTGATTGCTCGCAGTGGTAAGCAGGTCTCGGAGATCGAGTTGACTGCCCTCGTAACCAAAGCGGCACCGGCTGCAACTGTTGCTGAGAGAGAAGCTATCTCGCGTGGAATTCAGGAGACGATCGCTAAAAATTATGACATTGTGCAGTCCAAGATAACACAAGAAATTGCGGACCGTACCACGGCTCAAACACTCGGTAATCTTGGCCGCGAAGCTCTTGCCAACAGTGTGGTCGCGGCCGGCGGCAATGTCAGTTCTGAAATCCTTGTCGCTCCCTTTAACGAACATGGCATTGATTGGGATGCACTTAAGAACGGTGGTATGCAGGGAGCAGCTATTGGCGCCATTCTTCCAGTTGCCTTCAAAGGAATCTTCAGAGCCACCGGCCACGCCAGCGAAATGGTTGCCAATCTCACCAAACGTGCCGACGGCCTCTTCATCGATCCCAAAAATATCAAAGAGCCTATCGCTTTCCGCAACAGCACCACTGGCGAAGTGCGTACTATTGAACCTGGCAAAGGTGACGCCCTCAAGCTCACGCCCGAATGGCAGCCAGAAGTTAATGCCATCGCCGATGGTGGCTATACCGGTCATAGGCCGTCGGCTCAAGCCGTCGAACAATCCAATGGTTTCTCTACACAGCATGAAGTGAAAGCACCAATTGAAGACGGCTTCACCTATGCCTCGGCCAATCGTCAATTTGACAATATGGGCAGACCGACAACCGGCAGTGATCCGGCTTTCGTTGTCGACAAAAAAGAATTGGCTCCGGTAATAGCTGAGGCCAAAGCACGTTTCATGGCTCTGCCGCCGGAGCAGCGCGCCGAGGCCCTGAGCAAATACGTCCACGAAAAATTCAACCCGCCTGGTATGAAGCAACAGGACATCAACAAATGGTATCTGGATTATCTTGAATCACATCCAGGTGAAAAGTTGACCCTTGGTCAATTCTTGAAGGAAGGCAAAGGTGTTTGCACACAAGAAGCAGTTTTACTAAAAGTCCTCGGCGATGAACTCGGTCTCAAGCCATCTCTGGTCAGAGGCAACGGTCTCAATGGTGGTGATGATATCAACCATGCCTGGACCACCTTTGACTTCGGTGATGGTCATGGCCCCCGCATTTTCGACCCGCGTCAGGAAATTCACGGGGTGCCTGCCGATCAGGTTCCTACTCACAAACCGGGGTCAGACATTGTAGCGGGACAGGGCGTCGATGGTAATGGTGCCATAGGACCAAAGAGCCCAGAGCAATACAGTTTCAATGGCAGCGACGGTTGGAAGATAGAGGGGCATAATTCTGATGGCTCGGTCAACATCAGTCGTCCAGGTATCGAATCTGTAAAACCAGGCGATGCGCTCAAAGATTTCCAGACTCTCAACATGGATCAACTAAGTCGCGATGGCGGGCTGAAAGTTGGACAACACTACAAAATGCGTCGCGCTGATGGCACCATTGATGAAAGCTTTAAGCTGGACGGTGCTGAATCTGATGGTTCCCTACGCCTCTCCTCTGACAGCGCCGTGCACGAGCGAAATGTGCGTCCCGAGCTGTTAAGGGGAGCTGGTCCAGAACTGGCAAGTCCAGCTGAGAATGGAAAGAACTTACTGGTTGACGAAAATACAAAGAGAGACATAGAAGCTCATAACGAGCGGCACCAGAGAGAATCTCGCGCTGGCAAGGGTGGACCCACTGGTTTTACTTTCCAGACTTATCTCTACAGAGATCTAAAGCAGACTCTAGCAAAGCTTCAAGAGACCAGTCAAATCAGTAAGGATTGGGAGATTTTCCCGACTAAGATGGGCGGCCCGGCCGACCAGGTCGGTGGCGACTATATCCTTGTGAATAAAAAAACTGGAGACTTCTTTCCACTAGACGCTAAGTGGAAGGACAAGGGTGAGCAAATTCCGGATATCCGTAAAAACGGAGTCTTTGAATATGATCCGAAGTGGTTCGATCAGGGCGGTAATCTCGTTTATGAACGTGGTGCCATCGACGCCCAGGGCAGAATTAACCAGACGAAAATGGGCAATGGCGTCGGCGACGCTGAAAGAGGAGCAACTGAATTCCAGGCAGAAATTATCAATAGGCTTAAGGAATTGACCAGTACTCCCTCACTTCTGAACATCAATGAAGCTCCGCTGCCACGCATTTGGGATTCTAAAGACGCACCTGGCAATGTCGAACAAGTTAAGGCATTTATCGCCTATCTCAGGCAAAAAGCAGGCAGCAATGATGTTGATGGGACGGAAAGAGCGCTTTATCGCAACTACGCTGAAATGTTGGATCGTGGTGTTGGTACTCACCTAAAGAAAACTGCTGCGCAAGTTGATGCACCACCAGAAATGGTGGAATATTTTAAAAAGCAAGCTGATGCGGTTATGCTTGATATCGCGGTGAAAAGGGTTAGG
>CALRJJ020000612.1:0-3755 GCA_943367505.1 Flavobacterium psychrophilum
CTTAGTCTTTTTATCAAAGACGTCAAACTGACACGAAAGCTTGTTCCTGTCTTAATTTGGTGGCAGCTCGGTATCGTTGCCCTGGTACTACACCCCTGTCTACTCGGCAATGAGCATATGCAGTTCATCAGCGGTCTTGCCGTCGACAAGATGGGCACTTACTTCATTTTGCTTGCCACCTTTGTCGTCTCTTGTTGCATTACCCATGCCGATTATTTCTTTGCCGCAGCCGAAGCCAATGGTGACGCTTACGGCGACCAGCAGCTACGCCTCTTTTATGCTTCAGTCAACCTATTTTTACTAGCGATGACTTCAGTCTTTCTCTGCGACAACTTAGGCTATCTCTGGATTGCCATTGAAGCGACTACGCTCTCTTCAGCGCCACTTGTCTATTTTGAACGGAATAAATTTGCCCTGGAGGCTACCTGGAAGTATTTGATTGTTTGCTCAGTCGGTATTGCTTTTGCGCTACTAGGAACGGTCTTTATCTTTGCGGCAAGCCAAAGAGGCACTCTAGCTGTACCAACTCTCAATATTTCAGAGTTAATCAGTCAAGCTCAAACCCTAAACTTTCCCTTGTTGCGCCTCGGCTTCATTTTCTGCTTAATCGGCTATGGCACCAAAGCTGGTATCTTTCCCTTGCACACATGGCTACCCGACGCCCACGCCGAATCGCCAGCTCCAGCCTCGGCCATGCTTTCTGGCTCGCTACTAAACTGCGCCCTTTTTGGCATCTGGAAAGTTTCGAGCATTATCAATGCCGCTCAACCACATTCTCATGTTCACCAGCTGGTCGCTATTCTTGGCACAATAACTGTAGTAGCCGCTAGCCTTCTGTTGTTGCGCCAACACAACTTCAAAAGACTGTGGGCGTACTCAAGTATTGAAAACGTTGGCCTCATGGTCTTTGCCATTGGGCTTGGTTCTGGCCCGCTCTTTTTCTTACAGGCCCTCAATCACAGCCTGGCGAAAGTGGCTCTCTTCTTGCTTACAGGCAACATTATTCAGGCCAGTGGAACGAAAAAACTGAACAAAATGCACGGCGTTATTGAAGATTGTCCAATTTGGGCACTACTGGTCACCCTTGCTACTTTTGCGGTGACCGGTGCACCGCCTTTTGGCGCTTTTGTTGCCGAAATGTCAATGCTAAGCTTGAGCATGAGCGACGGCAGATGGGTACTGGCCTTGATCATGACAGTGGCCATTGCCATCAGCTTTGTCGCTATCTGCGCCCATATGGGCAAAGTCATTTTGGGTCCGGCTAAGCAAGGTTTCAAAAAATTCCAGCCCGTTAGAGCATCAATTATTCCAGCAGTATTAGTCTTCGGCACACTGGTTCTTGGACTGGTAGTCAACACCGAAGCTTGGTCTGGGCCATGGAGCATGATCAAATGAAACTAGAGCGCCAGCAAATTTCATTTCAACAGCTTCAAGAGAAGCTTAATCATGCCCTGGCGAAAAATCCAAACAAGACCTCAGATACAAGAGTAGGCTTACTGACTTCGATAACAGGCGGTGAAATCGCAACCCTGATACTGTCACCTAAAGACGGTACAGCAGAGTTGATGGTAACGCCGCTAGAAAACAACAAATTTCCCTCACTGTCGACTCGCCACGCCCAATTTCACTGGTTCGAGCGCGCTCTCTTTGATTTTTTCGGCATTGTTCCAGAAGGGCATCCACGCTTCAAACATCTGCTTCTGCACGACCAATATCCTCAAGACTTCTTCCCTTTGCGCAAAATTGCTTTGCCTGACGATTTCAAAAATCATCTGGCAAGACGATATGAATACTTAGAAGTTAAGGGAGAAGGGGTCTATGAACTGCCTGTCGGCCCCATCCACGCTGGCGTGATCGAGCCCGGCCACTTTAGATTCAGCTGTTTTGGCGAGACTATCGTCAACCTCGAAATTCGCCTGGGTTGGGTGCATCGCGGAGTAGAAAAGCGACTGACCGAAGTTCCATGGCAAAAAGCCCACTTTGTTGCGGAAGCAGCGGCCAGCGACACAGCCCTGGCTAATGCCTTCGCCCATGCCATTGCCATTGAATCTATCCTCGATATAGCGATAACAGAACGGGCTGAATACCTACGCACCATCGCCTTAGAAATTGAAAGGCTGGCAGTACATATTATTGACGTTGGCGGTATCGGCACTGACATCGGCTTGCTCGGTGTATCAAGCTCCATGGGCCGCTTGCGAGGCAAAGCCTTAGGATTAGCAGACCTACTAAGTGGCTCACGTTTTTTGCGCGGCTTCATTTTTCCCGGTGGGGTACGGCCAGTAAGCGAGCGCAAACTTTCTGAAATCAAAGCCGGAGTAATCGCTCTGAAAAAAGATCTCACTCCAGTTATACAAATACTTTCAGACAATCAAATGGCCACCGAGAGAATGAAAGATATAGGCAAGCTATCAAAATCGCTAGCTCACGAATTTGGTATGGTGGGAATTATTGGTAAGGCCTGTGGTCTTGAATGTGATACCAGACAACAATTCAAGCAGGGCAAATATCCAGAGCTGGCGCCGCAAGCAGTAATTGAAAGTGGTGGTGACATACTGGCCCGCACAGCAGTTCGTATTGGCGAAATATGGTCCTCCCTCGATACCATCGAAAAGCTCGTCGACGCCTCCCCCCACGGAGAAGAGAAGGTGGCGGTGCCAGATAAACTGCCTGCCAATGCTACTGGTCTGGGAATCGTTGAAGCCACCAGGGGCGAGTTAATACACCTGATATTTACCGATGAAGAAGGGAAAATTTGTCGCTACGCCATAAAAGATCCAAGCTTCGATAACTGGACAGCAATTTCAATTGCTATTCGCGACAACCTCATTGCCGACTTCCCGCTCTGTAACAAAAGTATGGCCCTCTCCTACAGTGGCAACGATCTCTAATGCTTAGACTAATTAACTACTTACTGAAACAAGGTGTGGCCACTGCCAAAAACATCTGCCCTGATTTGGCCGAAGGTGTACGTGGTCTGCCAATGCTCACAGACACCCCTTGCCAAAGCGGTTGCAGTGCCTGTGTAGAAGTGTGCCCCACCGATGCCATATCAGTCTTTAAAATTGACGACAAAAACAACGTTCGCCTCGATCTTGGTTCTTGTATTGGTTGCGGCTACTGCGTTGATGTCTGCCCCACTGGTACAATCCAAAACAATCCGACCACCCGCGTGGCTGTGCGTACCAGAGAAGAGTTAATTCTCACCACTGCTGGTGCTAGTGCTGATGCTGGTAACCTAGAAATTGTACTGCAAGGCAGAACAAGTCCTAAAATCCCGAAAGCTGACTCTTTAGACAAGGCCCATTGGTTCAGCCGGTCAGTGGCTGCCCGGGTTGTATCTACGGGTTGCTCCGCCTGCGACATGGAACTTGGGGCCGCTGGCAATCCCATTTTTGACATAGAAAGATTTGGTGTACACATAGTCGCCTCACCGCGCTTTGCTGACGCCTTAATCATAACTGGCCCAGTCTCAAAAGGTATGCAAGAAGCTCTAGTCAGTTGCTACGGAGCCATGTCTAGCCCACGAGTAGTCGTTGCCCTGGGTACTTGCGCTATCTCTGGCGGCGTGCACAAAGGCGGCTACGCCGAAGCTAATGGCGTCGAAAATATCCTCCCTGTCAATGTCTATATCCCAGGCTGTCCACCTCACCCCTGGAGTATCATTCACGGCATGCTGCTAGCCATGGGCAAAGAACACTTGGCCCCGGCGCCAAAGAAATAGTTGTATATACAACTATTCTTGCAGCCTCATA
>CALRJJ020000613.1:0-3749 GCA_943367505.1 Flavobacterium psychrophilum
ATTATTGAGTTTGCATGCTCGTGGATTGTTTGCCTGGTGCAGGCCGTCCACGAGCTGTTTTTTGTTGTTCTCAAAAGTTTTTGGTGTCTCGGAACATCAAAAAAACAAGCACGTTCAACTATATGGGTGAATAGAAGAGAGTGCAAAAAAATGGCCAGGCTTGGTTGATAGAGTCCGCGCCGAATTGCTTCCAGTAGCTACAAAGCTACTGGAAGCAATCTAGAGGCAAAGGGCTGAAGGGATGATCCGCATAGATGCTTTCTTAGAGCCATTCTTGGAGCCTCGCTTGAACCCTCTGTGGCGCACTATGCTTTTTGCATTTCTGGAGCAACCAAAAAGCGCGTGCCGAGAGTGCCTGGCGGTACCCGCAGTTCGTTGCGCGAGCCAGTGACGGTTGCCAGTGCCCAAGGAAGGAGAGGATCCGAAACATCCGCCTGCAGGTGAGTCGTCGTCCAGATACCCTCTTCGGTCAGTGATTCGTCTTCGCTGACCAGAGTGGTCTGTGCGCGATTGAAAGAGACGTGCTCCAGGCTGCCGTCGTCATTTTGGCAGCAAATATGATACACGCTTCCGTTCAAGGCCGGGGCGACGGCGATGAAGAGCTTGCTTTTGCTGCCGTCAGCATTGCGCAGAGCCACTAGCTTACGACTTTGGCTTGTTACCCTGGTGCGCTTGAGGTTGTCGCCCAGAAAGAGCGCGATGGTGATACCAAGGAGCAGGCTGATTGCGCTCCAGGCGATTGAGGAGAGAGGAATAAAGGTGCGCGGGTCCATGAAAGGCGAGAGTTCAACGTGATTTGGTCCGAAGAAGACCAAGAGCAAGGTGAGCCATGTGAGAGTCAGGGCAGCGAGGATGGAGTACATCTGGGTGGTCCCTTTTCAGTTTTGGAGATGCGCCCTAGTTGTTGGGCGCTGGGCTGTGGCTAGATTCTTCTTTGCTGCTGACAGCTTATGCGGCTTTGACAGCTGCTTTTGCCACAATTTTCAGCTTGTAGGCGTAGTCGCCCCTCTTGTATTTGCTGAACGTGACTTTGTCGCCAATGTCGGCGATGATTGCGTCTGGCGAGAGATCCAAGTCGCAGACCACTGCCATGAGTTCGCCTTCGGCGTCTTCTACGAGGAAGACCCGTTCGCTCTCTTCAAGCCCAGACGAGCTCTTCGATTGGCGCCACCTGACGACGGTTGCTTCGATGGTAATCTTCTTCGGAATGATCCAGTCGAGTATCGGCATTTCTAAGTCCCCTTCTCTAGAGGCTGATTTGTTATGGGTTTTGCCTCACCATATTTGGTGGCAGGTGCAGTTCGTTGCGGCAGTCTTTGGGTTGAGCCAGTGCCCAATGATAGAGGCGTGAGGACGGGTCCGGGACCATTCTGGTCTTCTTCCAGATGCCGGCGTCGCTCAGGGTATGATCATGCACCAGCACTGTGGTGTCATTCTCCCAAAGTGATTTCACCAGCCTGAGATTGTTATCACTGACTGAGTAGACATGGAAAGCTTCTTTGCCGCTAGCCAAGTCTGATTTGACGCAATAGAAATCATCTGTCAGGCTGTCGCCCCGCGTGAAGGAGAGCGGAAAAGTCTCGGTCACTTCGCTGACAAATGGTATTGCTTGCCCCAGTATCTTGGCTATGGCGAAGCCAATCACCAGGCCAAAAATTGCTGCCACAAGAAAAGGCACGAAGATAAGATCCCAGAGAATTAGAGTGTCCAGGATGCTTGAATCGGCTAAGCCGAAAATGCAGAAGAGATATAGGGCAAGACAGGAAGCGAAGGTTGATATGGAGATTGTGTTCATGGTGCCTCACTTTTTGTCGGTTTAGATTGGCCTGCTTTCAGTTTCTGATGCTTCGCGGCCAGGTTGAGAAAGAGTATTGCTCGACGCAAAACCAGAGGTCTTGCAGGAGGGCTTTTGCGCTAGGTAATCTGTCGTGGTTGGCTCTTATTTGCTTTATTGTTTTTGTCGTAGTTAGTTATGGTGGATGAACTAATCTCACCACACGAGTATGAACAGATCAAAACAGTTGTTCGATGGAAAGTAACGAATTAGCTATTATTATTGAGATTGAGCTAGCTGTATTGATATTGGTATGGCATTAATTCTTGGAAATTGGTATGGCTTTCCGGCAATTGGTATGCTTTTGTCGATAAATTATTGGTATGCCATCAAGCTTGATTGAGAGCGCTGACAAAAGCAGAAACTATATTGCTTATTTCTTCTTCGTTTGGCAGTGAAAAATTGATCAAATATTCGTCAGCTTTGGCGTCTTGCAAATAGTATGTTGCTGTGGAGAGTAGCGGTAAATTGGCTTGCAGCGCCGCTGATTCAATGGTTGCCTTTGACCAGTGCGGCAAGTAAACAACAAAATAGTTACCGGCGCTATCATTGCGAATATCAATTTGTGAGCCCAGCTGCCGCTTTAATTCGAAGATCAGGGCTATGCGTTTTCTTGCAAAAGACTTTTGAATTTTACGTATGTGTTTTTCTAAGTGTCCTTCATCAAGCATTTTTGTCAGGGTCAATTGCACAGTAAAATCAGCTATTCCCTCAGTCTGTAGGTCTTTTGCTGCTGACAGTAAAGGGATTAAATTCTTCGGCACTACGGTATAGCCGATGGTGGCAAGAGGGTAGAGGATTTGCCAAAATGTGGAACTGTAGATAACATTGGCATCTGGTCTCATTGACCAGAGAGTTTGATGCGGCGCAGTGCCGTAGTAGAAAGTACTGTCGTAGTCGTCTTCTACAATCCACACATTGTTTTCGTCAGCCCAGGCCAGCAGTTCTTTTCTGCGAGCTGGCGACATTATGATTCCCGTGGGGTCATGGTGGCTAGGGGTAACGTAGACCATTTTTACCTGGCCCTTGTGTTGCTTCAGGGCTGAAACACTCAGTCCTTGATCGTCAATTGGCACAGGCAGCAGTTTTATGCCAAGACTTTTGGCGATATTTTTTACCGCACCGTAGCCTGGGTCTTCTACTGCCACCACTGAACCTGGCTCTATTAGTAGTTTAAAGAGCATGTTTATAATGCCAGCAGAGAGCGAAAAAATCGCCACTTGGCGCCAATCACAGTCAATGCCTTTGCTGCGGAAAAGATAGGCTGCAATGGCTTTCCGCAGATCTGCTCGACCTAAGACATTGGGCTCATACTCTAGTTTGCGAAAGGTCTCTGGTACACATATTTGCTGCATCAATTCGCGCCATCGCCTTATGGGTAGGGCGCTACGCGGGATTGCACCATAATTTAGAGCGGCAAAGCTTGGTGTAGATGGATGTTTAAAAGATTGGGTCAGTAGCTGTCTCCCTAAGTTGGACAGTTTAGACTCGTCCATTTTAATTCCGGTCTTTGTGCTGCTTAGGTCGCTGGATAGTTGCTCCAGTAAGCTTTCACGCTCTTCTCTTTGTAAGACAAAAGTGCCCTTGGTCGTGGCACCGCTGATATAAGCCAGCCTGTTTAATTCACGATAGGCATTAACTACAGTATCTCGGGAGAGACCAAGGCTATTGGCCAGCTCTCTGCTTGACGGTAGTCTTGACTTTGCCTTTAGTTTTCCACTTTCAATTAGAGCAGCTATTGTATTGGCCAATTGAATGAAAATCGGTTCGACCGAATTGCTGTTTGCTGCAAACAAGATGTTCATTGGCTTTTTACACTTGACCTGGCAGTGGCAAAAAATGCTGAGCGAGTCGGCAGTATAACCTTTCTATTTGATAAAATTGACCAATTGCTAGTGCTTTCGTTTGCTTTTTA
>CALRJJ020000614.1:0-3749 GCA_943367505.1 Flavobacterium psychrophilum
GCAACCTCAACTATGCACTTGCTGTATCTGCTCTCAGGTCATCTCAAGATTTTAATTCTTCAAGCAGTCAAAAGCGATGAGCAGCTTGCACGCCTGCCAAACCATCTGAGAATCGGCCCGGTCTGTGGAATCGCGGTGGAATAACCCAACGACCAGTCCTGTCAATATATCCAAACTTACTATCCGCTCTCCGCGCCGCTAGCCCTTCTGAAAATTCTGTGCAGCTTGGATACCACTGTGTAATTTCCCATCCACCTTCCCTGGAAATGGGGCCAATGACAAAGCGCCCTGATCTATCGATATACGCCCATTTAGTCATAGAACCGCCACTTTTATCCGCTGACTCTTCTGTTACTTCCACGTAGGCGAGGCCTTCAGAAAACTGGCGAGCTGATTTATATTGTGGCTTCAAGACAGACTTTCCGCTCTTATCTATGTAACCCCAGCGCCCTTTCTGGCAGACACGTGCTAGACCCTCAGAAAAACTATCAGCGTTATCAAAAACGGGCTCTATGACAAATACACCGGTTTTGTCGATGAAACCAAATCCGTCTTTGGTTTGAACACAAGCAAGACCATCAATGAAATCAAATGCGACATAAAACTGCGCCGGGATAACCACTCGGCCCTGTCTGTCCAAATAACCCCAATGTCCGTCCCTATCTCGAAAAGTCGTAAGGCCTTCACTGTCGCGCGCCCAGTAAGGAAGCAACTCACTGATGTTTGAATAGGTTATCTTACCCGATGTATCAATGATGCCTTTTTTACCGCCGATGAAAACATAAGCCTTTCCATCTTTGAACTCAGAAGCGAAGTCACCCTTAGAACTAAGGTCTTTGATCGGCCCATATGCATCGTCGGTGTAATGTTCAAACACTCGCTCAATCACTCTTTTGCCAGCGCGATCAATGTACTGCCACTTACGCTCTCTCTTTACCAACGCTGGCCACTGCGGTTGATCTAAAAATAGCTTGGAGACGTCCTCAAACTCAGGCTTGATAACAAAATCGCCTTTTTTGTCTATGAATCCCCATTCACCAGGAAGGAAATAATAAATCAAGGCGGCAAGAATACTGATCAGAGTGAAGAAAAGTAAGACACCAAACCAAATTAAGGACTTTATTTTCACTTACGAAATGCCACCATTTGACTGGACACTAGTTTATTGGTCTGCGGGCTTAATTCTGATTTTCACCGATCTTAGATGTTAGCCCACCTAAGGTCGGTTAGCGTCAAAAATCGTCATGGTTGCAAGGCTAGAGTAACAATGGCAAGCACTGAGGAAGAATCGACATTAAAAGCGACCAAAACTTGATAGATTTTGAGCACTTAAGCCTTGTCAAGAAATTACAATAGTTAGCGGTGGGAAATATAGCTTATCTCTGAAATCCGGAAGTACTAAAAAAGACTTCTCATGCGCTTCTTGCGCACTTTAAAGTCCTTGCTTTTCTTTCAAATTTAGCTGCTGATCAAGCACCGCATACAACACCAGAATATTAGCATGCTAACAAGTCCGATAATGCTCCTTATGTTTCCTTGCTTTTTGCAAGTAAACGCAGTGATTGAGTCTCATACCTTCTTGAGCTTGTAGAACTTGAATTTCTCGATTGCAGCATCAGCAATTTTTTCACAGCAACAATCATGAATTGTGTAATCGATGATGGTCCCATGCATTTCGCCAGCGCCATAGCCAATCTTCACATATGTGCCTTCCCGAAATGTGGTACCGCTCCCTGTCGTCTTATGCTCTGGACACAGAACTTGATGCAAGCCATCACGTAATAGTTTGAATTTGTCGAAGATTCTATCTTCGACAATTCTAGCCTGAAGTTGACCTTTAGTTTTGTCCTGCTGTTGTTCCTTTCTATCGCTCGAAATATCCAATCGCAGAGTTACACTTAAAGTTTCCATTTTCCCTCCTAATCATAGTTTTGCTTTGTTAATTGGATGAGCGCTAATCCAATCCGCAAAACCAACAATCCAAACCATGGTAATTCTTTTTGAAGTTAAGTCTTCTGCAAACCTGACTAGTATCTGCGATAGCGCCTGGGAAAACTGCGTCTTGAACAAAGTCCAACCTTCAACATCTGAGCTACCAACTGGAACGCTATAGTCAGGAATTGTTATACACAGCCAATTAGTTTGTCCATTCCAAGACTTAAGAAGCTTTCGTTCAATCGCGACTTCTGTCTGATTTTTCAATTTTTCTACGAATTCTTCCAAGGAGTCTGCCTCGACTGGATATCCTTGAAGCGAGTAGCCTCTATTTTTGGAACCAGAGATGTCGGCGCTCGTATGGCCAGAGGTAGACGTTGGATTGCCTAGCCGATTCTGCTCTAAACAATATCTCTCAAGCCTCATGTCTCTAGCAGTAGTAAATTCAACGTCAATAATCTGCTTATTTTCACTGAGAAAAATTCTTCCGTCTGGAGGATCATGTTCTACAAACTGAACCTTGATTTGATCTCTACTGCTATCGAAAAAATGCTTAGTGATTTTTGACAACGGTTCCATTTCTTCAACAAACTTTTTCTCAAAGAAATCTCTGTATTGTTCACCCTCTGACTGTTTCCAAATCCTAGATCTAATATCGGCACAATAATCAGCATACTCGTCAATCGAATATTCTTTATGCCTATTGACTTTTTCCAGTAGTTCTTCGATGGTCATACCTTAATTCCTAAACCCTCATCGTCGAAAATTTCTAAGTTACTTATGCCGTACCACACACGAAACCAAGCTATAAACCTGAATATTCACAAGTCGTTTTCTGTTTCCACTGGTGTGATTGTCTTTAGAAGCTCAAAATCTCTCGCTTCCGCTTCCTTCTGTACTTGAGCAATAAAACTCGGATTACTGATCACCGATCGAAGCAGTATAACGTTGTCAGAATAAAGACGCATCCCACAAATAGAATAAAAAGCAACCTCCCAGTATTGCTCTTGAATGTCAACTTTAGATGCATCGAACTTAGACCCTTTAATAACTCGGCACAACTGAGCAATCCGAGCTGTTCTACTCACTTTTAAATGAGCGAGAGTCTCCAATTCAAGTTGATGAGCAAAATCATTACGCACACTTCGAACAAGATCTGCACAATCAGTTAAGTGAACTGGTATGAGTCGTAACGCTGCTAATATCCCAATTTTAGAAGACAACGTAGTGTCTTGAATTATCTTAAAATCTGGCATCAAACAACCAAGGATGACATCCAGAGTATTCTCCAAAACTAACGCAGAAAGAATTACCAGAGATCGATGATCGGTTGTTCCCCTGAGTCGAGCGAAGAACTCAGGGAGTTCTGTCCTTGCTTCATGTCCATCAAAAATCAAGTTTATCGGTTTAATGAAAACAGTCTCGCCAACCCGGCCACTAAATTGAAGTCCATCGTATGGAACTTCTGCCATGAAGACACCTCAATAACCTAACTACAAAACGATAGTCAAACACAACTCAGGCTTCAAAACCAAATACCCAAAAAATAATTCCGCCTAACTCGCCGGCGGCATCAACCCAATCACCAGCTGCACTGACTGACCGCTAGCTAACAGCTGCTCCTTAAGACTAGAAATATGTCCACTCAACCACCTCCAATCTTCTTCAGATGGAGCAATTAACAACTCACGGGCTAACAAATTGATCTGAATCTTCAATTGAGCAGGAGAACCACCTGAGAGGTCTTTCTTCAATAGAGCGTTCACTCTATCCATCCACTCATGGTCAAGCCCCTTCTCGGCCTTTACAGCAGC
>CALRJJ020000615.1:0-3740 GCA_943367505.1 Flavobacterium psychrophilum
CCTCTGCTAATAAATTTAATTAGCGGATTGATTTCACTTGATCTTGTAACGTTGTCAAAGCCCAGCTCTTTAGCTATGGCAGCACATTGCTCTTCGTGCTGAGGATATTTGTAGCTATGCATGAATACAATTGCTAGGGATCTAATTCCACTGGCTTTGGCGTCTAAAAGCAGCGCTTTCGTTGCTTCAATGTCGAAGCTCTGAATTTCTTCTCCGTCAGCGCTAAAGCGCCCAGGTAATTCGATCACAGATGAAAAAATGGGCGTGGGTTTGATTATTTCTAAAGCAAAAATGTCTGCTCTATTTTGATAGCCAATTTTGAATGCATCCTTCATTCCTTGATTCGTTACCAGCAATAAAGGTTCGCCCTTGCGCTCAAGCAGGGCGTTAGTGGCAACAGTGGTACCGATGCGCACTTGTCCAATAGTGGCATGGTCGCTGGTAGTGGTCGGATATGCCTGGGCCTGATTTGAGTCAGCTTGCTTGGATGGGTGAGGATATGCCTGGGCCTGATTTGAGTCGGCCTGCTCGGAGTGGCCCTGATTTGCCTTAATTTGACTGATGATTGTGGCAATTCCGACAATTGCAGGATCTTGGCTTTGATCTGGTAATTCAGAGAGAATCTTATAGACGAATATTTCTCCATCGGGTGCTTTCGCTACGATGTCGGTAAATGTTCCACCACGGTCTATGTAAAATTCGAATGCCATGGCCAGATTGTAACGCCGATTAGAACTGAAATAGGGGTGCGGTCGACCCTTGATACTTAAGTTCTAAGTATTGATAAGTTCAATTGGCAGAACTAAAGAAAAATTTCTATTAGAAAACCACTGCTTGATTATTGTCACTGATTTCAGTGGCAAGCCGTTGCAGGCGGCAGGAATTGCTATGGGTCTGGCAGTTTTTGAGAATGGACTTGCTCTGAATGTCATAGAAGAGCAGGGTAATTCGAGATAGGCATACAATGGTATGCGTGCACTTGCTGGCAAATAGTAACTTTACCGAGTTTTTCGTTTGCAAATAATCGATATACTATCCAACTATAGTCATAGAATGACCTTCTTTTTCTGACTGCGAGCTGATACTAATCGAGAGTAAGCATGGCAATGAGCGCAAACAACATCCAAACAGCTACATCTACTTCTACTTCTGTCAGTGATTCTCCTGAGCGTCTCGAGCAGATAGCCAAGTGGCAGGCAGTAAGTGAAGAAGCTCACTCCGCCTTTGAAGTGCGGCGTTATACCCAAGCTGAGACACGCTTCTTGGATGCTTTGATTATTGCCGAGCAACTATCTGGTGTTGTCACTCCTGAAGCAAAGGATGAGTTAGATCAGAATATTATTACGACGATAGCGACCATGGCTAAGAACGCTGTTGATACTAAGCCACAGAGCCCCACGCAGTTTTTGCGACCCGCTTATAAAATCGTCGACGTTAGCGAAGAAGATCTCGTCAGGCTGGCCAAGAGCCTTAATAATCTTGCTGCGTTGTATCACTTACAAGGAAAGTTCTTTTTAGCTGAGAATCTATATGACCGCTGTCTCGACATAAAATTGGCACTTTATGGAGAGGAGCACTTAGAAACTGCAATCAACTTGCACAATTTGGCTGTTCTCAACTGCGCGAAGAAGAAATGGGAAAAGGCCGAGATTCTCTTTAAGCGAGCTCTGGAAATCCGCGAGAAACTACTGAGTGAAAATGATCCCGAATTGATTCCGATTTTGAAGAATTACGGCATCATGCTGCGTAAAACCTTGCGCGAAGACGATGCTAAGTCTGTGGAAGCTAGAATGGCTGCCATTGAAGCTCTCAAAGTCTCTTAGGCCTCCTATTATTGCAGCCGAGTGCACCCGAGAGGCTGCGGTATCGGCGCTTCTAAGGATTCTTAGCCACAGGGTTCTTAGCTATAGGGTTCTTAGCTATAGGATTCTTGGCCATTGTGGTCTTTGCTTTCGCTGCTTCTCGTTCTATCAGAGTACGTTTGCGCTCCACTCCCCAGCGGTAACCCGAGAGTGAGCCATCGCTGCGGACCACCCGGTGGCATGGAATTACCACCGCCAGGGCGTTTGCGGCACAGGCGCTAGCAACGGCACGGACGGCCTTGGGTGCTCCAATATTTTTACCGATATCGGTATAGTTTCTGGTTTGACCAGGCGGAATTTCCCTTAATGCTTGCCAGACTCTTTGCTGAAAGCTCGTGCCTCGTATGTCAAGAGGGAGGTTGAGTCCTTGGCCGGGTTCTTCGATGTAAGAAATTACTTGAGCAATCACTTGTTCGAAATCGTGATCTCCTCCTTTTAATTCGGCGCGGGGAAATCGGTCTTGGAGATCGCGTAGCAACTCATCGGGATCATCTCCCATTAAAATTGCACATACACCTTTGCTGCTTTGGGCTACAAGAATAGAGCCGAGAAAACAGTCGCCAATGGCAAAGTAAATTATGGTGTTTTCGCCGCCGGCTTTATAGGCCGTTGGGGTCATGCCCAGCAGAGCATCTGATTCTTCGTAAAAACGTCCACTTGAATTATAGCCAGCCTCAAAAATTGCTTGGGTGACGCTGCTGCCATTACTTAGTTCTTGGCGAATTCTCTTGGCCCTATGGGCGGTGGCATATGCCATTGGTGTTAGTCCTGTTATTGATTTGAAGATGCGGTGGAAGTGATATGGGCTGAGACCTGCGCTGCTAGCCATTTCTTGTAGGGTGAGCTTGTGTTCAGATGTTTCAATCAGTCGACAGACAGTTGCAACTGTAACTAGATGGTTTTCCTGCTGAGAAGGTCGTTTTGGTTTGCAGCGCTTGCAAGCTCGGAAACCGGCCAGCTCAGCTTCTTCGCAAGTCTGGTGAAATTGTACGTTTTCGTATTTTGCGAGACGGGCACCACAAGATGGACGACAATATACTCCGGTGGTTTTCACTGAGTATAAAAATTGACCATCAAATTGTTTGTCGCGTTCGACAATTGCTTGCCAACGACAATCTATATTTAGGGGTGGGTTAGTGGGCTCTTTCATGGCTTCAAGCTTAGCAAGGGAGTAATTACTGTGCACTCCGAGTCTTGCTTTTGAATTGGTGTTTTGAGAATTAATTAGTGCTTTTAGAACTTCCGGATTCTAGAACTTTAGTGCCTTTAGAACTTAGTGATTCTAGAACTCACAGTTGAATTTTAATAAGCGATGAGCCTTTATTGGCTGATCTCGATTTAGGTGATCGGCATGGTGAAGTAGGTAGTGGTACCCCGTCCTGCTTCAGATTCGGCCCAAATTAGGCCACCTAGACGTTCGACGTTGCTGCGGGCAAGATACATTGCCAGTCTTGAACCGTAGGTATCTTGCGTGTGTTTACCTTCAATAAAGCCAACGAACATTTCAGCAATTTCAGACTCTGGTAGTGCAGGGCCAGAACTTGACACGCCAATGCGCATCTCGTTGCCTCTTACCTGGCTTTCCACTCGAACCCGGCCACCGGCCGCTGTTACCATGATCATGCGTTCGAGAACTTGTCGCAAAATGCCGATTATTGCTTCTCTGTTTCCTGAGATTGGCGGCAATCCGGTTACTGTTTTGTAGTCTAATAGAAGTTGGCGATCGCGGGCCAGTGGTGTCACTTCTTCAAGGCAGTCGGCAACTACTCTAGTGATATTTATCTGTTCTTTGACGGCAGCAGGTGGTGGCACAAAGCCGCCATACATCATTAGTAAGCTATCCACAACTCCTACCAGCTGGCTGTAATGCAGGTGTAG
>CALRJJ020000616.1:0-3712 GCA_943367505.1 Flavobacterium psychrophilum
TAGAGGCACAATCTGAGCCTGACCCTCACACAATGACCGTGGTCGAGCACTTAGACGAGCTTAGATGGCGCATTATTCGCAGTGTGGGCTACCTGGCGGCAGCATTTATTACAGCTCTATTTTTGACAAAAGATGTGCTGCGCATTTTAGAGAAGCCAGCCGGGAATATCGAATTCCAAGCCCTCTCAATCGAAGAACCGCTATTGGTATTCTTCAAAGTTGCCTCTTACCTGGCATTGATCTTCGCCTCACCATTCATACTCTTTGAAATCGGTCGTTTTGTCGCCCCGGGCCTGACCAGGCACGAGAAGCGCATTGTCTCACCAGTTGTATTCGGCAGCCCCTTATTGTTCTGCTGTGGTGCCATTTTTGCCTACTACTGTTTATTGCCACCGATGCTCAACTTCTTTGGCAATTTCAGCCAGGGCATCTCACCAATTAATCAAAGGCTTGATTATTACATCTCGCTTGTATGCTCGATTTTGCTTTATATGGGGCTATGCTTTCAAATACCGATCGTTATTTTCACCCTGGCCATGGCTGGACTAGTGACCTCAAAACAATTGCTTAAAGTGTGGCGCTATGCCGTCTTTGGCAGTGGCATGGTGGCATGCGTGCTCACCCCGGACCCAACTGCTTTTTCGATGCTGATTGTCACTGCTGCCTTGACCGGTCTCTATTTTGTGTCGATTATTCTGCTCAAACTTTTCGGAAAATAATTTAGAGTATGGATTGGCAACTTATTTCTCACTATATCTTAGGCATAGTCACACTGCCAGTTTCAATCTATACGGTCAAGAGTGTCGTTGATAATGTCGGTACTCTTTTTGATGAAGACCTCACTATCAAAGATCGCAATTTATTGAAACAGTTCGCCTTCTTTGTTTTGCTACCAATGGTGGTGCTCTTCCACGAAATTGGTCACGCTATAACGGCTCGCTATTTCGGCGCAACCGTAACAGCCTTTCACTGGAGCATGTTCTGGGGCGAAGTAGTAATAAATGGAAAGATGACGCCCTTTCAGCACTATGTTGTTGCTTTAGCTGGCAACCTCTTTCAGCTCGCCACTTGTTTTTTTGCTCTCGGTTTAGCTCTAATTGAAACATCACCAGCACTGGTAGCACTAAGCGTCTATTTCTACATCTTCAATGGCCTAGCCTGCCTGATTGGTTATCCACTGCTTTCTCTAACAGCCTGGAATGACGATTTCGCTATGATATACGGCCAACCGAGTATTCAGATCGCCACCATCACCGGTATCATACACGTAGTCTTGATTGTTCTCTTTCTCTATACTTTCTTTAGTACCACCTGCCGTTTGTGGTTCGTCAAAAAGACTAGACCGACTTGGTACAAAGAATTTTCCAAAGTACTAGCTCGGGCGCAGCAAGAAAACGATGCCATAAACTACCTTTCGGTAGCGTGGCAGTATTACTTTGTCGGTCTTGATCGTCTTTGTGAAAAAACTCTCGACAAAGTGCAAGAACTTGACAGCCAATTAATGGATGTCTGGCTCTTACGGGGTTATATTCATCAAAGTAAAGGTCGCTTTGAGAGCGCTATCTTGTGTTTCAAAGAAATAACCGATAGCTCCTGTCCCGACAAAATCTTGGCAGCCCGCGCCTGGATGGCTTGCGGCCATTGTCAAGTGCAGCAAATTGAGAATTCACGGGCCGCCAAACCTGACTGGCACGAAGTCTTAAAATCGTATAAGCAAGCGGCCCTCACCGACAGCAGCCTGGCCGACCCACACTATTACCTTGGTGTAACACTTATCAAAGCTGAACTTTTGAAAGATGCTGAGGCTGAACTTCTGCTTTGCCAGAACAACCAAAGAGCCGGCAAAGAGGCATTGACCTGGCTTGACCCAGTGCTTGGCTCGATGGTGCAACAAGAGATTAATGCCATTCGCAGTATCACCAGGAGCAAGCAATAAATTTCTCTCAGGCTTGTCAGTAGATTACCTCTTATAATCGTCGAGATCCTGCAGGTTACCAATAAAGGCATCCATTTTGAATCTCAGTGCAGTTGCCCAACAGCTCCTCTGCCATCCCTTCGCTTCCTGGTGCCTGGTGGCACTAGCGGTAATGCTGGCAGCCGATACTTCGATCAGGCTCTGGACAGAACGCCACAGGCTGACGAAAGAGACACTAAACGACGATGACCGGGCCTTTGCTTGGCGCCTAGTACTCTTTTTAGTTCTGCCTTTCTTGATACTGATTGACTGGCGCGCAGGAGATATACCCGCCCTGCATTCTTATTCTGGTTTTGCCGGCGAAATTTTGCAGGTGCTCTTCGCCTTAGTTTTGATACCAGCATTGGTGATGCGTCCCCACCCTTTTCTTGCCACTTTCTTGGGATACACCATTGTCTTCACCCTCGGTCTAAATTTCATTCTGCAACCGATAATGACACTCTCTGGCGTCTTCGGCATCTCTGGTGTATTCTCCGGTGCAGTAGGTGACGCAGCCAACAATGTCACTACCCTTGGTGCCAAACTTGGCCAAGTAAACTCCTCCAATTTCTTGCCCTACGTAGCCACACACGCAGCTCTTGCCCTAGCGTATGTTGCCTGCCTGAGCAATTCCCACCTGCGCATGTGGTTCTCTGACCTGAGCCGTCCGCACAGTTCACGTGAGTTGAAAGAGAGAATGTCTCTCTGGCAAGAACAAAAAAATGACGCCAATGCCACCTTGCACCTTGGACTGCTTTACACGAAAGCTGGCCTAGGAAGACAGTCAAGAAAAATGCTCAAACACCTGCAGCAAAATTTTCCTGACAGTATGCAGACTTCATTCCTCAAAGCATTGTTAGCATTTCGCCAGAGGCAATATGCCGCTAGCAAACTTGGTTTCATTCAGACCTCAGAGTATGAAGGTGTTGACGGCGAATTGAGAGCCAGCTTACTGGCAGCAGCAGCATGCGCGGCTTTCGCTGCTGGTGAAACCGTCAAAAGCCTCAACCTCTGCGACCGTGCTCTCGAATTTGAAGATGCCTGTTTGACAGCACGCATGGTCAGAGTCGATGCCTACCTGGCTCAAGGGAAAAAGGAGCAAGCGGCACAAGAAATCATGGTAGCCATGCACCTCGGTCTAGACTTCGATCTCAAAGACAATGTGCCTCTGGACATTGAAAAAGCCTATGGCGAAATCGTAGCTCTCACTCGCCGAAGCCCCTCACAAAAAGCAGATAGTGACCTGATTTTGAAAAGTTGAGTCAAAAATTTCTTTGCGGGTTATACGAAAAATCACTTTCCTCTTTTTATATAAAGCCTATAATGCAATGAGCAGGAATCCCAAAATACTTTTAGAGGACCTGGCGAAAGCGTGCTAAACAGCGGCAAAGTAAGATTGAATATCCGCTCCCGAATGGTATTACTCTGCCTCGGTGTAGCTGCGCCTTTGCTCGCTATCGGTAGCTTTTCGCTAGTGAAAGAATACCGCACCCTCAAGCTTGAAGCAGAGCGCGCTACGACTCTTCAGGCAGCAACCGGTGTGCGCACAGTTTCGAGCTGGATTGAATCTCAACTACATTCGCTGTCAGCTCTAGCCGCACTGAGCGCCAAAGGTTCTTTGGCTTCTAATGCCCAGACAAACAACACACTCTCCACTGCTCTGGTAGCCCAGCCATCCTGGAGCAAACTATTTTTGACCTCACCCAGTGGCGAAAAGATCTTGGCTCAAGCTGAGCGAGATAACCATGGGGCAGTAAG
>CALRJJ020000617.1:0-3707 GCA_943367505.1 Flavobacterium psychrophilum
AACAGTATTTTCTTAAGCAGTCACAGCTTCCGACAAGGTTTCCTACTCATTTTGAATTTCTAAGCGCTAGGTTCTTTGCATATCCTTTTCTTGGGCAGCTTTCGCTGTATCTGGGTTAGTCAAATGCTCTTCTGGCAAAAGTAGAATGGAAGAGAGAGCCAAATAACGAACAAACAGCGAAGGCGAACCATCGAGAATAGTGACGCGATTGTGACCCACCTGCCGAGTCGGCATGACAGGCAAAGTAGAACTCATAGTGCTGGCGTCAGCACGCAAAGCACAGTGTCCAGGAATTACTTCACCATTTACAGTAGAGACATCAGCCAGTGAAATAACTTCGATAGGTGTGTCTTTTATGTGTGGATTAGCCTCTCTCAAATCTTTGACAAGATGGGCTGGCGGCTCTTCGTGACCGCCAGAAGATAAGCAAAGTATTGTTGGCTTCTGGCCAAGCATCTTAGCTAATTCCAGGCAGTTATCGATGTATCTCTCATTGAGATGCTCTAGCGAGAGCAGAATCGTCATCTCGGGCATCAGAGGTGCATCATCTTGAACAATCAACAAAGGAGTAGCACACTCATGCGCCAGAGCTTCAGCAACCGACATGCGGCCAAATTGACGGCGATGAGTATTGCCATCCTTGCTCTTGTATGGACGATGACCAATAACAACAAGGTCGTGACAAAGTGCCCGTTCACTAATGGCTAAAGCGGGATCGCCATGATCGATGACAAAATCAGTCTTGATACCATGCTTAGTGGCTTCAGTAACATAGGCATGCTTTAACTTATTTGCCAGTTCATGCTGCTCTTTTCTCACTAGTTCATAGGCAGCAAAGTACTGCGCCTGGGAGATGAAACCAGCGGGTTCATGGACAATGAATTCATGGGTACTGGAATCGTCAATTACATGCTGAGCAGTAACCATAGCACCTGTGGCATTAGCGATATGCCAGCAGAGATTAGCAGCGTAGCGCGAATAGATTGAGCCATCTAGCGACAACAGTATCGAGGGCTGTGACATTTTTCTACTCCTAAGATAGGCAACGGCTTAAAGCTTCGGCACTTATTATTGTGCTCGCTACCTACTCTTTACGCATCCATCTTTCGACTTAAACAAGCTACCTACAAGGCTATAAGTGCTTTATCACAGACAGTCTCAAGCCGATCAATATTCTTCGACAAATCAGAGCGGACCGAATCAATAGCATCAACACTAGGGCTGTCCTTAGCAATTTCATCAAGCAATCGAGACACAGATTGTCGCGAATCGCCTATAGATTTACTCAAATTTGCTAGCTGAACAGCTTCTTGCTCACTTGTACCTGTGGTTTTTCCTAGCGGCTCAAGGGCCCAAAGCAAGAGTTCCATTTGCGTTGCCGCAAATACAAGTTTCCCTCTACAACCATCATCCCAACAATCTTTGTTGTCCGAGACATAAACGACCCCATTGATCAACTGCGCCTCTTGCTTAAGACTGGCAGCAGCCCTCTTTGCGATTAGCAACTTGGCGACAGTCGGTGCCAAACCAGTATTCTTGCTCAGTTCATCAGCTAGAGCCTCGCAATTAGTTATAGGTTCTTTTGCTTGAGCAACCGTCGAGCGATACTGCTGGGTCGACATATTGGCTGAACGCTCTTGAGCAACCAAAACCACTGAGTCGTTATCGATTGGCGACTTCTTAGCATCAAGACTGAAAAGCTCATTGGGAAGATCAGCCAATTCTTTCAAATTAGTAAATTGTACTTTTGAGAATAAGCTGTTGCCTTTGAAAATTAGCCACTCCTGGGGGAGATTAGAACTAGAATCAACGGTTATACGCGCAGCCACAGAACCATCACTAGCAACCAACTCGACAACTTGAGAAGAAACTCCAGGCACTCGGCCGGCCAGACAAGACTTTTGCCCAATCTGCTCAGAGGCATCGGCCAAAAGACTTCCTAAGTCAGACTCTAAAATACTGAAATCGTTGGCGGTTTTGAGCATTTTAGAATCAGGCGAAAGGGTAACCTTGACACCACTAAGTGCGCCACCCATTTTGCCTCGCACTTTGCCATCGGGCTGACGCACTACCACTGACCCGCTGCGCTTGCCAGCTTTCAACACTTCAAAACGCAACAAATTAGGCTTCTTAAAATAGAGTTTTCCGGTCTCTACTATTTCTTTACCGTCTTTATATGTTGTCAGCGTGCTATTGAAACTATAAGCCTTCATTTGTTTGGTTTTGGCAACCATTGACTTAACCAAAGTCGAGCCGTCCTTGCCAGACTTTATTAACAAACTCTCCGAAGCGGCCTGAATTGGGGCCGGCAAACTAGCAGCCTGACTACACGGCAGAACGCCCGCAAACAGCAGCACGACTGGCCCAATAACTGAGCCAATAACTGAGCCAATAACCAAGCCAACAACTGAGTCTAAAGAGTAGAGCAACCTTAGCTGCTTAGACTTCATCAGAGTCAGGCCCTCTATAGGCAGGAGTGGTTCTGCGCTCCACTAAAGTCGTCATAAGCTGGCGATGTCCGTCAGTCAGCTTGTAGAGCAGTTCTATGACCGTTTCTTGACCAGCGGCAGTGAGTGTTTCGATGCCCTCTACCAAAGTAATTAGGACCTTGCCCTCGTGCAACAATCGTTCTAAAAGGGCCCGCAATTCCACCACCCGATCATCAATGCTATGCACGAAACGATTGAGGTCATAGGCGATAATGCCATCATACGAATGGAGCGAAGTGATAGCTTCTTGCAAACCCAGACCCGGGTCGCCCTCATCAACATGGGCAAAGCCGACTAAATGATGATGATGCTCATGGCAATATTGCTCAATCAAGCGACGCTGCTCAGCAATATCAACACTACAGCCAGTGCTGCGGACATAGCCCATTAAGCGGAGTTTTCTGTGTAGCAATTTTCTATCCTCGGCTTGTACTCTTCTCTTTCTCGGCCTTCTCACTCGACTGCTGCGCTGAGTCGAGGTTAGTCTCCCGCGGCAAACGCACAACAGTTACAGTGCACTGAGCATGAGAAACAACTGCCAAAGAAACGCTACCGAGCACGAAACGTGTGAAGCCTTGCCGACCATGAGAACCGAGCACAATCATATCACTGTGCCATTCTTCAGCAATGTCTAAAATCTTGTGATGGGGATGGCCCTTAAGCACATTCACTTCAATTGGAATGGCAGAGCCAAACTTGTCTTGCAGTTGCTCTCTAATTTTGTGCAAAAGCTCCGAACCTTCAGTCAATCGCTCTTGAACAATCTCATTCTCAACACCCTTGCCATAAACAGCCGTAACTTGATCGCCCACCACAGACGGTTCAACCACATGCACGAGTCTGAACATTGTGCCTGCTTGCCATTGATGGGCAATAAGATAATCAACGATGGCTTTGCCAAAGCGCTTATCTTCAATTGCAACAAGAACTCGCATATTCAACTCCTATTAGGCCCACACAACTAAAAAGCGGTATTAGTTAGACGCCAAACCAGCCAGATTGACCTGTTACATAGATTGGCATACTTACCAACAATAATCATCAATCAAGGGGATGATCCAGCAACAATAAATAAGGCAAAAACAAGTCTGGCAAGGAGATAACCAAACAAACTATGACGGCTCAGAAACAGATGGTCGCCCCATACGAATGAACAGTTTGCGCAATTCATCTAATACGATAATTATCGGTGCCCAGGCCAGCGCAAAACACCACTCA